>JBIIND010000204.1:0-4082 GCA_044337665.1 Cyanobium sp. | reverse complement strand
GGAGGACCAGCTGATTCCCTCCCTGGACCGCCACGATCCGGCGGGAGCCCATCGTCGGCTGCTGGCCGGTGACCTGGAGGCCGGGGCGGGCTTCGCCGCCATGCGCCAGGCGCTGGCCCCCGATGCCGCCCAGCCTGGGGTCGATCCTCTCGTGATGCTTGAGGGGGCCGGCAGCCTGAGCGAGGGGTTGCTGTTCGGGCTCAGCCTGTCCCAGCTGGCCCATGCCCTGGAGGCCCTGGTCGTGCTGGTTCACCCCTGGCAGGACAGCCGCAGCGTCGATCCGTTGCTGGCGGCCCACCGCCAGCTCGGCGACCGGCTGGCCGGGCTCGTGCTCAACAGCGTCGTCCCCGAGGAGGTGCCCGCGCTCCGCGAGGAGGTCGTGCCCGCCCTGGAACGCCTGGGTCTGCCGGTGTTCGGGATCATGCCCCGCAGTCCACTGCTGCGCAGCGTGACCGTCGAGGAGATCGGCCGACGGCTGCAGGCCCAGGTGCTCTGCTGCGCCGATCGCCTCGACCTGCTGGTGGAAACCCTCTCGATCGGGGCGATGAACGTGAACTCCGCGATGGAGTTCTTCCGCCGACGCCGCAACATGGCCGTGGTCACCGGTGCCGACCGCACCGACATCCAGTTGGCGGCCCTGGAGGCCTCCACCCAGTGCCTGATCCTCACCGGCGCGGGCGAGCCCCTGCCCCAGCTGATCAGCCGCTCGGAGGAGCTGGAGGTGCCGGTGCTGAAGGTTGACCACGACACCCTCACCACGGTGGAGGTGATTGAGGCCGCCATCGGCCATGGGCGCCTGCAGGAAACCGTCAAGGCCACCTATGCCGTGCGGCTGGTGGAGGAAAACTGCCGATTCGATCGGCTCTACGAGCGCCTGCGGCTGCCGGTGGGCACCTGACCGTTGCCGCGGGCCGCTGCTAGGTTCACTTTGACAATGTCGGCTGCGGGTGACCCGGTCCCTTGATATTCCGGCCCTCGACCGGATCGACACGCTGGCCCAGGAACTGGCCCTGCTCCAGGATCGGGGCAAGCGCAGGATCGCCATCCTCGGCAGCCGCCATGTGCCGGTGGTTTCCATCCACCTGGTGGAGCTCGTGGCCCGCTCCCTCGCCCAGGAGGGTCACAGCCTGATCACCTCCGGGGCCCAGGGGGTGAATTCCGCCGTGATCCGCAGCGTGCTGGATGTGGATCCCGCCCGTCTCACCGTGCTGCTGCCCCAGAGCCTGGAACGGCAGCCGGCTGAATCCCGCGACCAGCTGGACAAGGTGCTGCATCTGGTGGAGAAGCCCGAGCACGACGAGCTGCCCCTGCCGATGGCCAGCAGCCTCTGCAACCAGGAGATCATCATTCGCTGTGATCAGCTGATCTGTTACGCCTTCCATGACAGCGAGACGCTGCTCTCCAGCTGCCGCACCGCCGAGGACATGGGCAAAGTCGTCAGCCTGATGTTCTTCGATTGAGGCCAGCGGCGCCGCCTCAGCGGGGAAGCACCTGCAGGCATGTGCCCTCCCGCCCCATCACGGTGACGGTCGACCCGGCCGGGACGGAATGTTCGGGTTCGAGGTTCTGGGCCGCCCAGCTCTGGCCCTGCCAGAGCACCCGCCCCAGCCCCTCGGCGTCGAAGCTCACGATCACCTCGGCCCTTCCGGCGTTCGTCGCCGGTGGGATGGGGCGCTCCTGGCTGCGGCCCGCCCAGCGACGCAGCGCCGCGGTGCCCGCCCCCAGCAGGACCAGGGCGATCAGGAGCTGCACCGCCGGGGCCAGCGGCAGCAGCGCCGCCAGCAGGGTGAGCAGGAGGGAGACCACGGCGCCGAGGAACAGCAGCCCGTCGCTGTCGAGGCCGGCGAGGGAGAGCAGCAGCAGGGTGATGCCCAGGATCAGCCAGAGGGTGGTGGGGGAGGGCATGGGTCAGCGGGGGGCGGCTCCGGCGGGTCGGGGGGCGCGGCGGGGCGGGCAGCGCTGACGCAGCGCCTGGCGCAGGAGGGGCACCGCGTCGGGCTGGCCCTGGAGCCCGAAGGCCTCCTGCTCCAGGCTCCGCACGCCATGGTGGTATTCGGTGGTGAGGATGCCGTTGATCTGCCGGTCCACCACCTCCGGTAGCTGGAAACGCCAGCCGATCGGGGTGAGCTTGCCGCTGGGGCAGCTCTGCACCGCGTGGACCGCCTCGTGCAGAAAGGTGGGCCTGGCGATGCCCAGCTCGAAGCTGAGCGGCGAGAGCCAGAGGGTGCGGCTGGCGCTCTGGAAGAGGCCATAGGCCTGGCGCACGGGGGGCAGGGCGATGCGGAGGGTGAAGCCATGGGCCTGCAGATCACGGACCAGGGGCTGCAGATCCGCCGGCAGGGCGCTGAGCGGCCGCGGCTCCAGGGCGGCGTTCGCCAGCAGGGGGACAAGGATGAGCGCCAGCTCGACGGTGGCGTGGGCGGACGTCATCGGCGGCGAACGGCGGCGGTGGCGGACCCTCCCCCAAGCTAGGCCCCTGCGCCCTGTCGGATCCGGCCGGAGGATCTAGCTTGCGGGCAGTGCCGCATCACCGCCCATGGAAGCGCTCCTTCTGGCCGTGTTCGGTGCGTTTGCCGCCGTCGGGATCAGCAGCCTGAAGGTCACCAGCAGCAGCCGTTCGATGCTGGTGGAGCGGCTGGGCAAGTACAACCGCCAGCTCAAGCCGGGCCTCTCGCTGGTGCTGCCGGGTCTGGAGCGGGTGGTGAGCCATGAGTCTCTGAAGGAGAGGGTGCTCGACATCCCGCCACAGCAGTGCATCACCCGCGACAACGTGTCCATCGAGGTGGATGCGGTGGTGTACTGGCAGCTGCTGGAGCATGCCCGCGCTTACTACGCCGTCGACAACCTGCAGGCGGCGATGGTGAACCTGGTGCTGACCCAGATCCGGGCGGAGATGGGCAAGCTCGACCTCGATCAAACCTTCACCACCCGCCAGGAGGTGAACGAGGTGCTGCTGCACGAGCTGGACCAGGCCACCGATCCCTGGGGGGTGAAGGTGACGCGGGTGGAGATGCGCGACATCCAGCCCTCCCGGGGCGTGCAGCAGGCGATGGAGCAGCAGATGACGGCGGAGCGGGAGAAGCGCGCCTCGATCCTGCGCTCGGAGGGGGAGCGGGAGGCCCAGATCAACGCGGCCCGCGGCCGGGCCGAAGCCCTGGTGCTGGATGCCAAGGCCAAGCAGGAGGCGCTGCTGCTGGAGGCGGAGGCCCAGGCGAAGCAGCAGGGGATGTTGGCACTGGCGCGGGCGGAGGCGGCGAAGGAGTTGGCCGCCGCGATCGAGGGCCACCCGGCGGCGGCGGAAAGCCTGCGCCTGCTGCTCGCGCGGGACTGGATGGCGATGGGCCAGCAGATGGCCCAGGCGCCCGGGGGCACGGTGCTGATGGTGGATCCCCAGAGCCCGGCCTCGCTGCTGGCGGCACTGAAGGGGTTGCAGGAGAAGGGTTGAGCAGGGCCGCTACCCTGATCTTCACCGATGCGAGCGATGGACTACCAACCCCCTCGCCATCTGCTCGAAGTTCTGCAAAAGATTGAGTACGAAGAGGCGTTGCTGAACGGGGATCCCCGCTATGTGGATACGCTTCAAGCACGGGGCAGCGAGAGAACTTACACCCGCCTGGCGCGCAAGTTTGGCTGGGATCCCGCCAGCAACGCGTTCTTCGCGCCTTCCGAAAAGCACATCCTGTTCTTTGGTCATATCGGTATCGGTAAGACCACTGAATTGCGCCGTTATGCCGCGAATCTGAACGAATCGAGGCGGTTTTATGTGGTGGAAGTGGATGTGTTGGCCAAGTTGGACCGTAACAACCTGCAGTACACCGAAGTGTTGATGGCCATGGCCGAAACCTTGCTGGAGCGGCTCCACGGCGACGGCGTTGACCTGGCTGATGAAGCCCTTGCGCCCTTGCAACGCTGGTTTGGCAATGTGGTGAAAACGAAGACCACATCGAGTGAGCTCAGCGCCGAACTCAAGACGGTGGCTGAGGGTGGTGGCGGGATCCCTGGCCTGCTCAAGTTGCTGGCAAGCTTCACGGCCGCGTTCAAGACAGGGTCGAGCCAGAAGAGTGAATGGCGGCGCGAAATTC
>JBIIND010000203.1:0-4086 GCA_044337665.1 Cyanobium sp. | reverse complement strand
CCCGGCCTTGGCGAAGAGGCCGCGCTCCTGGCTCACCTGCCAGGGAAACCAGCCGGGCCAGGCGCTGAAGCCAAGGCGCACGGGCGTCTGGGAGGTGGGGGGAGTGCGGCTGCAACCGCTGAGGGCAGCGCCGCCGAGGGCGGCGGCGAGCAGCAGGGCCAGCAGGCGGCGGCGGGAGCTGGAGGGCTGGGGGGTGGCGGAAGTGGTGCGGGCGGCGCGCTGCTCGTGCAACCAGGCATGCCAGGCGTCGAGGCCGGCGCCGCTGGTGGCGGAAACGCGGAAGATGGCGCAGTGGGGATTGATCTGACGCACGTGGGCTTCGATGCGTTCCACCGCGATGGGCAGGTGGGGCAGCAGGTCGACCTTGGTGATCAGCACGCAGTCCGCTTCGCGGAACATGACTGGATATTTGAGCGGTTTGTCGTCGCCTTCGGTGACGCTGAGCAGGGCCACCTTGCGGTGTTCACCCACGGCGAATTCGGCGGGGCAGACGAGGTTGCCGACGTTCTCCACCCAGAGCAGATCGAGAGCGGCGGGATCGAGCTGCTCGGCGAGCAGGTGCAGGCCGGAGTGCACCATGGCGGCATCGAGATGGCAGGCGCGGCCGGTGGTGATCGGCACCACGGGAACGCCGACGGCGGCAAGGCGCTGGGCATCGAGCTGGGTGGTCATGTCGCCCTCGAGCACCGCCATGGCGTAGTGGGGGGAGAGGGCGGCGAGGGAGCGCTCGAGCAGGGACGTTTTGCCGGCGCCGGGGCTGCTCATCACGTTGAGGCAGAGCAGGTTCCAGGCGTCGAAGCGTTCGCGGTTGTGGTCGGCCTGGTGCTGGTTGGCGGCCAGAAGGTTGAGGCCGAGGGTGTCTTCGAGGGGCATGTGCATGGCGATCAGGCGCAGGACGCGGTGGGGAGGGCGTAGTCGACGGAGCGGATGCGCAACTCGCGGCCGCTGACGATCTCCTCCATGGGGTGATCGCAGCAGGGGGAGCGGTAGGCGTGGTCGGGGAGGGGCGTGTAGGTGGCGGAGCAGACCAGGCAGCGGCCGAGGAGAGGAATCGATTCGATGCGGAGGCGGGCACCCTCGAGCCAGCTGTTCTGCACGGCGATGGTCCAGGTGGCGATCAGCTGGGCTGGTTCGACGCAGGTGAAGGCACCCACCTGGAGGTGAACGGCGCTGACGCGGGGCTGGTGGGGGGCATGTTGCCGCTTCCATTCATGGAGGGAGAGCAGCAGGCATTGGGTCATGTCGACTTCATGCATGGCTCACCTCCAGGCCTGGTCGACGGCCATGTTGCAGGTGTCGTTTAACCAGGCGGGCTTGTGCTGGCGGGGCAGCTGACCGCTGACGACGAGATGGGCGATGGTGTCGCAGATCACGCGCGTCGCCATCAGGGAGGTCATGTCGCTGATGTCGTAGGGGGGTGACACCTCCACCACTTCGAGCCCGCAGACGGGGACATTGCGGACAATGAGTTCAAGCAGCTTGAGCGCTTCGCGGGGCAGCAGGCCCCCGGGTTCGGGCCAGCCGGTGCCGGGCACGAAGCCGGCGTCGATGCAGTCGATGTCGAAGGAGATGTAGACGCAATCGGTGCCGTCGGTGGCGCGTTCGATGGCGAAACGGGCGGCGGCTTCGAGGCCCATTTCACAGATGTCGGTGACGGTGAGCACATTGGTGTGCCGTTCGCGGCAGACCTTGACCCCCTCACGGGGTACCTGCCAACCGCCGATGCCGAGCTGCACGAGGTTGGCGGCCGGGGCATTGGCCATGTTGGTGGCATGAAACCAGGGGGTGGTGTGCATGCGTTCGTCCAGGTCGGTCTCCTGGGTGTCGACATGGCGATCGAAGTGAATGATGCCCACTTTCTTGTCACCGAGATGGCGGCAGACTCCGCGCATGGTGGGAAAGCCGATCGAGTGATCACCCCCGAGGATGATCGGAAAGGCACCGCTGGCAAACACATGGGCGACGCCTTTGGAGATCTGATCAAAACTCTTTTCGTTGTTGGCCGGAATCGTGAAGATATCGCCGACATCGCAGAGGGTGATCTGCTCGCGCAGGTCAACTCCCATTTCGTAGTTGTAAGGGGTGTAGAGGGCGGAAATGCGGCGGATGCCCTGGGGCCCGAAGCGGGTGCCGGGGCGGTAGGTGGTGCCGGAATCGTGGGGCACCCCGAGGATGGCGACATCGAATTCGCCGACGCGGTGCACGTCTTCGATGTAGGGCGCCTTCATGAAGGTGTTGATGCCCGCGAAGTGGGGCAATTCACCGCGGGAGAAGGTGGAGATGCGGCGATCCACGATGCTGGCGGCGGCTTCGAGGCCGTAGCGGTGGCCTTGCTCCACCTCCTGTTGCCAGCCGGTGAGGGGCAGGCGCGCTTCCTTTTCGAGGGCGGCGGCGCCTTCGCTGGCAAAACGCCGATCAAACGCCTCGGCTGCGCCGGTGGCTTCGCTCATGGGAGGGGTTGCAGGAGGTGGGGGGTGGGCGGTCTCCCGGGCTTTTATCCCTCCGTGCAACCGGCGCCCTGGGGCCCCGGTGAGCTCCTCTCGGACCAGACATCCCGACGGCGAAACCGGGGATCGGAACCCTAGGTGCTGCTTCCGCCTATCCAGTTTGAGGGGTTGGTGGTGGGGTGGGTGTGTTGATTGCTACGGAACCAATCACGGGTTGGTGGGCTGGTTTTCGCCATCAACACAGCTGGGGGAGCGAAGGGATGGGTGGGGGTGGTTGATGGCAGAGGCGGGCTGGACACCATCAGCAAACAATGATTTGCATGGATTCCAGCGAAGCCTGGAGTATGAGAGCGCTTTAGCCGTCACCAAGTGGGAAGCGATGACGCTCGGCAGGTTGCTCCAGAGGTTGGCAAGCAGAGGCAACCCAATGAGACGGATATGAACCAAGATTTTTTTGGTAAAATTAGCACATATGGTGGATACCTAAATTTCACTCTTTTCAGCTTTTTGCTCCTTAAACTTGCTCGCTCTATTCAACTTGTTCGTCAACGCAAAGCCAGCCGGACGCTACGCGCTTGTCGTGCCCAGCATCTGAGTGAACGCCATGTCAAGAGTTGGCAAGATCAACCTTTGACATGGGGATGGCACTTTCCATCGCGATGCGGAAAGCGAGCTCAGGGTTGATGGACTCCGTGCCGGCGTAGATGGCCTCTTGGATGGCGAAGCTATAGAGGATTGGCCAATCCACAGGTTTCGGACAAAACAATTTGACGGTAGGGAAAAGCATCGGCCACAGAGTCCGTAGATAATTGAGGGGGGTATCGGCAGGCTGGTGGTTATCCGGAAAGCGGGGAATACCAAATTGTTCACTACCCAGGACGGAGGGCGTGAACTGGAAGGTTTCATTTGGGTCAGGGAAGTCTTTGGCACCGACATGCTGTGCAGCTCCTCCTGCCAAGTTCCATACGGAGTATTGATCCCAGACGAGTGCATTGTTCAGCGGCTCGCCGAAGAAGTATTGCTGGCCATCCTTTGTGCCAATGACCTGGAACGGCGCTGTTGCTGGCAGGCTTTTAGCCAAAGCCTGCGATCGCAGATTTGCCTGACATGCATAGCCAGCCAGGGCACCCAATGCCGTCAGGAGCGACTCAATGTGAACACCTTTTGCATCCTTCATACCATCCAGCAGTCGCTGAAGCACCTCCTTGGCAGCGAGCTTTGCGCCAACCAGAGGGTCGTCTTTGCGGCGCTCCCGAATGGCGTTGATGAGAGCCGTTGCTTGCGGGTCCATTTGGGGTTCTTGCTTCTCTGGTTGTTGCGAGTCAGATAACTTGCCAAGCATGGGAAACTTCTTGGGAAGAGTGATTATAAGACTAGCGCATGCTAATACCTGGGCGCAAGGAGAGATAGGGGGGATCAGGGCCCATGTGGCGGTGGCTCAGGTGAATGGCGCTGTTAGAAGTCAGTCCTTGAACTTCTCAAAGTACACAGGATCTACATCGTACACAGTCCTCTTAAATACTCCCAGCTCTACCCTCTGGAACATTTCAACCAATTTGTCGCCGTCGACCAACTCGACTTGAGGTGCACCCTCCCGGCTCGCTTCCTGGATAGCCGCATTGCTAAATCCTGATGTGGT
>JBIIND010000387.1:0-4112 GCA_044337665.1 Cyanobium sp. | reverse complement strand
GGCCCGCTTAGCCTCCACGGCCGCCATGGGCGTGAGCCCTGCAAACAGCACGTAGTCGGCCGGGCCGCTGCTGGTGGGCCACTCGGCAATGGCCCGGTTGCGGTTCTTCTGCGGTCGCGCCCCCGCGCCGTAGCGCAGCGCCTGGGTGTCCGCTTCCCAGCCGGCCTGGCGCAGCTGGGCATCAATCAACTCCCGGGTGGCGGCTTCATTGAGCTCCAACCGTTGCGCTGCCTGCTGCGAGGCCTGGCGTAGGGCAGCCATGGCGCCGCTGCCCTGTCGGCTAGCGGCAGCCTGCAGCTCGGCGAGACGGGCTGCTAGAGCCTCCTTGTCGGCTTCCACTGCAGCGGCAAGCTGTTCCCACTCCTGTTGCTCCTGCAGGGCCTGGCGGAGCTGGGCTTCCGTTTGAGCCAGCTGTTCTGAATTCAGGCCTGCGGAAGCCTGATAGGTGGCCAGCGCCTGCCGTAGCTCGTCCAGCTCAGCCTGCAGAGCCTGATCGTGTGTGGCGGGTGGCGGCGGGGGCTGAAACGGTCCGCTGCGAAACTCCGGATCGGAGAAGGTGCGATGGAACCACACCCCCAGCTGCCAGGCCATGCGCATGGTTTTGAGGGCCGTGGCGTGATCCCCCTGCAGCTCGTGATTGGCCAGGTTGCCCTTGCGCCGCAGCACATGGAACAGCTCCGCGATCTCTCGATCCAGACAGTCCTCAGCTTCCAGGCGCCGCAATAGCACCTGCTGGGTTTCTTCGAACCGGAGCTCAATCCCGAAGCGAGAGGCCGTCTGCTGCGCCAGCAGCTCCCCCAGTTGCCGCAGCTTGAGCAGGGCAGTGTTCGGATCCTCCGGGAAATACCGCTCGGCCAGTACCCCCAGGCGGAAGAGCTGCTCGTCGTAGCTCTGCAGGTGGAGGAAGTTCGTGCTCACAACACCTCCACCCACAGACGGATCTTCTCGGCCATCAGACGCCGGCGTTCCACCAGGAAGTCTTCATAGGCAGGCAGATCGCCAGCAAGCAGCGTGGTGGGCAAGCAATTCATCACGAGATTGGCCCTCAGTTCGGCTGGATCGCTGATGCCGCCGTAACGCGTAGGCCCGCCATTCACTTGCTCGCGCAGCTCAGTGAAGTAGGCCTCAGGAGCTTTATCGCCAATGGCAATATTGATCTCACTCTGGGCCATCACAAAATTGGCAATCTGGTTGTAGCTGCTCCTGGTCGCACCGGCACGCTGGAGATGCTTGCGTGGAAAAACATGGTGCTTGTCGCCACGGTTGAGGAGCAAGTCGCGCACGGTGATGCCAGCCGAAAGGAAGCCCCGATCACCAAGACGGGCCTGGGCTGCTTGGTAGGCAATGAAATAGGGGCTGGTCGAAGACGATGTGTCCATCAGCTGGGGGAGCATCCCCGTCCAGAACGTGCTGGGGAGCTCATTCTCAATCACAGCTTCCGCATAAGGCTGTAGTCCTTGTGAATCGATCTGGCGGATGTCGAAATCGAAGGCTGTTTCAGGGCTGCCCGAATAGCGGCCTCTGAGAATCGACATCGCAAACCAACGCCTCACCAGGCTTTCGATTTCGTGTGCCGCCAGGTTTTCGCGCCGGCCCCTCAGATAAAGGATGTAAGCGAAGTTAATCGCATTGCGGCTACGAATCAAGTCGCTGGTCACAAACCCCGCAGACTTAAGGATCATGATGATCCGATCGAAGTGGGTCTTGCTCATGAACGCAAGAACACCCTGCTTCAGCTTGGCGAACGACGCCTCCGCAATGCTTTCCTCGTACTGCTTGGTGGCAAAATTCCGGCCTGACAACAACGCCACAAGATCTTGAAGCTTACCGCGTCCGAATTCCGAGGTAAACGCTACCCGCAGCATATCGGTATAGGTGGGGTCATATAGATCGTCGTTGACGTCCTTCAGCCAGGCCATTTTGGGGAAAAATTCCGAGCGGCAGAACTCCGGATCGTTCTTCTCGATCTGGGAATAGAAGTCCGGAGAGATCGCAAGATGGCAGAAGTATTCAATGGCCTTGCGCAGGGTGTTGCCGCCGTAGGTTTCATTCACGGCAATCTTCGACATGGCGAAGTCGGCCTGCGATAGCTCGGCTCCAGCGGAGTTAACGCGGATGAAGATCTCGGTTACCGTCTCAATATCTAGGTCCTCAGCCAGCTCGATCAAGCCGACAGAGTTGTTCACGATTTTCAGAAGCCGCTGCAGTGCTTTGCCAACGAGGCTGCGATCAATCTCTGGATTGCGGGCGATGTAAGCGTCGGTCTGATCAAACAGATCCGCATCGGTCTGGAAGAGCTTGGAAACATCAGGAATCCATAGTGGATTCTTGGCAATGGCAGGGTTGCTCACTTCAAAGCTGGGCGCATCACCCTCCGCCAGCGGGTTGAAGGCGATGCGAATGCGAATGCGTTCGTAGTCTTTCGTGAGTACCTCCATTCCCAGGAGGGAGGCCATCAACGCCGTCACACGTTGTTGGCCATCAATCAGGATGCGCTTGCCGGCAGAGGTGGTGCCATCCTTCAGTTTCACCGTGGGGTTGCGCCAGGCAATCAGATAGCCCACCGGGAACCCCTGATAGAGGGAATCGAGCAGGTTGCGCACCTTTGTGGCTTCCCACACGAAAGGCCGCTGGATCTCAGGGATGGCGATTTCGCCGCTCTTCACCCAGGTGAGCAGGGTGTCGATCGGGTGGGGGGTAACGGAGTAGCGCTGGGTGGCCATCGCCTACAGCTCACCCAGCAACTGCCGAACTAGAGCGATCAGCTCCTTCTTCGTGAAACTCTCCAGGGGCGGCGGTGGTGGCGTTACCCCATGCTCTTCAAGAGCCATGGCCAACGCAGCCTTCTTCAGTTTCGAGGCGCCTGTGATTCCGTGCTCCCTGCACAGGCGCTTGAGGCTGGCCACCGTGAGCTTCTGAAAACTCCCCTTGCCCAACAAGGCCTTAGGAGCCTGTGCTCCTCCTGGCTGCCCATCCTGAAGAGCTTCCAGCGCTGAACTGGAGCGCTGCAGATGGTCTGCCACCCGTCGGTACACCCGGGCATCGGTGCCCGCCAGTTCTCTGTTGGTCTGCTCCAGCAGATCGGCAATGGAAGGGCCTGCGTTCATGGCTGCCCACCGATCTGGTTGGTCGGGTTGCTCTCCTCGGCCGCATCAGCAGCCAATGCGGCTGCCTTGGCTTTCACGGTTCGCCAGCGCGTTGCCTGCCCAATCAAGCGCCGGAACATCTCCACCAACCAGAAGCCGCTTTGGCGCTCACTCTCGTCAATGAGCCCAACCATCGCATCGCCCGTTTCCTCCAGTTCGCGGATCACGGTACCGAGCTTGGCGTTGAGCGCATGGAGCCTGGCCTTGGTGCGTGCCTCATCGGCCAGATCTGCCTCTAGCGCCACTAGCTCGCGCTGCAGCTCAGCAATCACAACCCCCCGGCGATCGCTCTCAGCCTTCAACGCGCCCCTGCTGCGGTTGGCAGACACCAGCGCCGCACGGCACTCCTGATAGGTGCCTTCCAGAGCCTCGGGGTCTGGAGAGGCTGGAAAGTCGCTGGCCGAGCGGAGGGGCATGGATGATCGACCGGGTGACCACAGGATGGCGGATTGGGGCCAACCCAAGCCTTATCAGGTTAAGCCAGAGCGCCATGGCGATTGAGGTGGCGTATGCAAGTTCCGCATACATTCCCAGGCCAACGGCTATTCCCTGGATCCACCGCGAAGGCGTGCTCTGGCACCAACCCAGCCACACCGACCTGCTGTTCATCACCCTCAACAAAAGCGAAGCCCTCTTCTCCCCCTCCACCCGCTATCGCGACCTGGCCCTCGGGCCTTCGCTGTTCCACTGGGAGAGCCAGAGCACCACCACCGCCGCCTCCCCCACCGGGCAGCGCACCATCCACCACGAGGCGCGCGGTTCACGGGTGCTGAAGTTTGTGCGCGAGCACCGGCGCGAAGGTGGCCGGGCGGGCGGTGTCACCGAGCCGTTTCGCTGTCTGGGGTTTGTCCGCTACGAAAGCCACGAGGGGGAGCGGATCTTGTTCGTCCACTAGTGGCGATTCGCTGGCGGCTGGAGCGACCCATCCCGGCGGGGTGGATGCAGGGGATGGGGTTGGCGGTTTGA
>JBIIND010000266.1:0-3338 GCA_044337665.1 Cyanobium sp. | reverse complement strand
CCTGGCCTTGGCCCTGGAGGAGCGTCTGGGGGCCAGGCTCGACGGCCCCCCGGGCCCTGGCGGCTGGGCCCTCCAGCACGTGAGTTGCCTGGGGGCCTGCGGTCAGGCGCCGGTGCTGGTGGTGGACGGCACCCTGCTCACCCAGCTGCCGGTGGAGGACCCCATCGCCCTCGATGGGCGCCTGGGGGCTGCGGGTCTGCCCTCCAGGTCGAGCTGACGGGAGTGGCGGCAACTGGAGACGAAGCGCTCGCCGGAGCCGGGATCGGCGGCGGAATCCATGGGCAATGGGTGGGGACGGGCGGTCAGTTCTTCCCCTTGCCGACGGGCGCCGCTAGGACGAGGGGGAAATCTCCCCGCCGCGAGCATGGGTTCCCCGACCGGTGCGGTCACCCTGCGCTGCTGCAACGCCAGCGGCTGCCGCTCCGCCGGCAGCGCGGCGCTGCTGGAGTCGCTGCGCGCCGCTGCGGCTGCCCCGGGTCCGGTGACGCTGAAGGCGGTGGGATGCCTGCGCCTGTGCGGTCGCGGCCCGCTGGTGGCCCTCGATCGGGCCGACGGCGAACGGCTCTACGGCGGCCTGACGCCGGCGCAGGCGGGGGATCTGGTGGCGGCGGCCCGCGCTCCGGCGGACGGGGACCCCGCCGCCGAGGCGCTGCGGGAGCGGTGGATCGATCGGGCCCACCCCTTCTTCGCCCTGCAGCGGCCGGTGGTTCTGGAGGGGTGCGGCCGGCTGGATCCGGAGTCGATCGCCGACGCCCTTTCCCAGGGCGCCTACCAGCAGTGGCGGCGTTGCCTGGAGTCGCTCAGCCCCGAGGAGGTACGGGGCGAGATCCGCCGCAGCGGGCTGCGCGGCCGGGGCGGGGCCGGCTACCCCACCGGCCTGAAATGGGACACGGTGGCCCTGCAGCCCCCGGGGCGCCGCTTCGTGGTCTGCAATGCGGACGAGGGGGACCCGGGCGCCTTCATGGACCGGAGTGTGCTGGAGGGCGACCCCCACCGGCTGATCGAGGGGATGGCGATCGCCGCCTACGCCGTGGGCGCCCGCGAGGGCTACGTGTATGTGCGGGCGGAGTATCCGCTGGCGATCGAGCGGCTGCGGCAGGCCCTGCGGCAGGCGCGCCAGGAGGGTCTGCTGGGCCGGGGCGCCGCGGGCAGCGGCCACGACCTGACCATCGAGGTGCGGGTGGGGGCTGGCGCCTACGTGTGCGGGGAGGAGACCGCGCTGCTGGCCTCGATCCAGGGGCAGCGCGGCACCCCCAGGATCCGGCCGCCCTACCCGGCCCAGGCGGGGCTTTGGGGGGCGCCCACCTTGATCAACAACGTGGAGACCTTCGCCGCCGTGCCGGCGATCCTGCGGCAGGGGGGCGCCTGGTACGCCGCCATGGGCAGCGAGCGCAGCCGCGGCACCAAGGTGTTCGCCCTCTCGGGCGCCGTGCGCCACACCGGGCTGGTGGAGGTGCCGATGGGCACCCCACTGCGCACCGTCGTCGAGACGATGGGGGGCGGGGTGCCCGGGGGCGCCGTCAAGGCGGTGCAGACGGGCGGCCCCTCGGGCGGCTGTATCCCCGCCGCCCTGCTGGACACACCGGTGGATTACGAGAGCCTGCGGGAGCTCGGGTCGATGATGGGCTCCGGTGGCATGGTGGTGATCGGCGAGAACACCGCGATGCCCGAGGTGGCGCGCCACTTCATGCGCTTCAGCGTCGATGAGAGCTGCGGCAAATGCGTGCCCTGTCGCGCCGGCACGGTGCAGCTCGCGGACCTGCTGGATCGCTTCTGCGAGCGCCGGGCGGAGCCGGAGGATCTGGAGCGGCTCGAGCAGCTCTGCGCGATGGTGGGGGCCACCAGCCTCTGCGGCCTGGGCCAGGCGGCCCCCAATCCTGTGCTGAGCACCCTGCGCTGGTTTCGCCACGAATACGAGGCGGCCCTGCGGGAGCCGCGGCGGTGCGCCCGATGAGCGTCCTCACCCTGCGGATCGATGGAAGTGAGGTGGCGGTGCCGGCGGGCAGCAGCCTGCTGGAGGCCTGCCGGGCGGCGGGGGTGGCCCTGCCCACCCTCTGCCATCTCGATGGCCTGACGCCGGTGGGGGCCTGTCGCCTCTGCCTGGTGGAGGTGGAGGGGGCGGCGCGGCCGCTGCCCGCCTGCGCCAGCGAGGCGCTCGAGGGCCAGGTGGTGCGCACCGACACGGCCAGCCTCGGGGAGTACCGGCGCATGGCGGTGGAGCTGTTCTTCGCGGAGGGCAACCATGTGTGCGCCTTCTGCGTGGCCAACGGCGACTGCGGCCTGCAGGACGCGGCGGTGGCGGTGGGGATGGACCACAGCCGCTTCCCCTACCAGTCGCCCCGCCGTGCGGTGGACGCCTCCCACCCCCAGTTCGTCCTCGACCACAACCGCTGCATCCTCTGCACCCGCTGCGTGCGGGTGTGCGACGAGATCGAGGGGGCCCATGTGTGGGATGTGGCCGGGCGGGGCCATGGCTGCCGGATCATCGCCGGTCTGGAGCAGCCCTGGGGGGAGGTGGAGGCCTGCACCGACTGTGGCAAGTGCGTGGAGGTGTGCCCCACCGGCGCCCTGTTCCGCAAGGAGGAGACCACCGCCGAGAAGCATCCCCACCCCGAACGCGCCCACCAGCTGCGCCGCGCCCGCGACCAGCACGAATGGCAAACCCCATGAGCGATCCGGCCCCTCCAGCCCGCGCCCCCCGCAAGCTGCGTTTCGCCACGGTCTGGCTGGCGGGCTGTTCGGGCTGCCACATGTCCTTCCTCGACCTCGATGAATGGTTGTTCGATCTGGCGGAGCGGGTGGAGGTGGTGTTCTCGCCGGTGGCCAGCGACGCCAAGCGCTATCCGGAGGCCGTGGATGTGTGCCTGGTGGAGGGGGCGGTGGCCAATGCCGACAACCTGGAGCTGGCCCTGCTGCTGCGGCAGCGCACCAAGGTGGTGGTGTCCTTCGGGGATTGCGCGATCAGCGCGAACGTGCCGGGGCTGCGCAACCTCTGCGCGCCGCCGGGGGAAACGGCGCGGGCGGCCCTGGAGCGGGGCTACCTGGAGCTGGCGGATCAGGGGGCAACCCTGCCCCATGCGCCGGGGATCGTGCCCGAGCTGCTGGAGCGGGTGCTGCCGCTGCACGCGGTGATCCCGGTGGAGGTGTACCTGCCGGGCTGCCCCCCGTCGGCGGAGCGGATCAAGGCCGCCCTGGAGCCCCTGCTCGCCGGGGAACTCCCCCAGCTGCGGGGGGCCGACCAGCTGCGCTTCGGCTGAACGCGGCCCACGGGCCCGCCCCCTGTCCCCCCCCCCCCCCCCCCCCCCCCACCGCCCCCCCCCCCCCCCCCCCCCCCCCCC
>JBIIND010000021.1:0-10992 GCA_044337665.1 Cyanobium sp. | reverse complement strand
GGCCCACGGGCCCGCCCCATGACCCCTCCCGCCCCCCCCTCGCCCATGACCCGCACCGTCGTCATCGACCCGGTCACCCGCATCGAGGGGCACGCCAAGATCACCCTGCAGCTCGATGAAGGGGGCCATCTCGTCGACGCCCGCTTCCACGTGACGGAATACCGGGGCTTCGAGAAATTCTGTGAGGGGCGACCGTTCACGGAGATGGCGGGGATCACGGCGCGGATCTGCGGCATCTGCCCGGTGAGTCACCTGCTGGCGGCGGCGAAAACCGGCGACAAGCTGTTGGCGGTGACGATCCCGCCGGCCGCCGACGGGCTGCGGCGGCTGCTGAACCTGGCCCAGCTCACCCAGAGCCACGCCCTGTCGTTTTTCCACCTGAGCAGCCCGGATTTCCTGCTGGGCTGGGAGAGCGATCCGGCCCGGCGCAACGTGTTCGGCCTGATGGCCGCGGATCCGGAGCTGGCCCGCGCCGGCATCCGCCTGCGCCAGTTCGGCCAGCAGATCCTCGAGCGCCTGGGCGGTCGCCGCATCCACGCCGCCTGGGCGGTGCCGGGCGGGGTGCGCACGCCGATGGACGCCGAAACCCGCGACTGGATCCTGGCGCGGCTGCCGGAGGAGCGGGCCACCCTGGAGCGCACGCTGGGGCTCTACAAGGGCCTGCTGGATGGGCCGCTGCGGCGGGAGCAGCGCACGTTCGGCGACTTCCCCAGCCTGTTCCTGGGGCTGGTGAATGGGGAGGGGCTGTGGGAGCACCTCGATGGCGGCCCCGGCGGCGGCCTGCGGATCCGCGCCGCCGACGGCACGGTGCTGGCGGATCGGCTGTCGGAGGACGATTACCGCACCTTCCTGGCGGAGGCGGTGGAGCCGTGGAGCTATCTGAAGTTCCCGTATTACCGGCCCCTGGGCTATCCGCAGGGGATGTACCGGGTGGGGCCGCTGGCACGCCTGAATGTGTGCGAGCGGATCGGAACGCCGTGGGCCGACCGGGAGCTGGCGGAGCTGCGCCAGCGCTCCGGCAGCGGGCCGGCGGGGATGATCACCTCCTCGTTCGCCTACCACCACGCCCGGCTGGTGGAGATCGTGGCCTGCCTGGAGGCGATCGGGCGCCATGCCGCCGATCCGGAGCTGGTGGAGGGGCGGGTGCGCAGCCGCGCCAGTCTCAACCGCAACGAGGCGGTGGGGGTGAGCGAGGCGCCGCGGGGCACCCTCTTCCACCACTACCGGGTGGATGACGACGGCCTGATCACGGCAGTGAACCTGATCATCGCCACGGGCCAGAACAACCTGGCGATGAACCGCACGGTGGCCCAGATCGCCCGGGAGTATCTGCCCGATCCGGTGCCGGCCGATGGCGAGATCCCCGAGCCGCTGCTCAACCGGGTGGAGGCGGGCATCCGCTGCTTCGACCCCTGTCTGTCGTGCTCCACCCACGCCGCCGGCCAGATGCCCCTGCGCCTGGAGCTGCGGGATGTGGCGGGGCGGCTGGTGGCGGAGCGCAGCCGGTGAGCGGAAGCCTCGGGCCGGGGCTGGCGGGCGGGCCGGATCTGGTGATCGGCATCGGCAATCCCCTGCGCGGCGACGACGGCGTGGGCTGCTGGCTGGCGCGGCGGGCGCGGCGGCGGGGGGATGGGCTCTCCCCCGGCGTGAAGCTGGTGCAGCAGCTCACCCCTGAGCTGGCGCTGGAGCTGGCGGGCGCGCGGCGGGTGCTGTTCGTGGACGCCTGGTGCTCCGGGAGCTGGGGGCCGGAGCCGATGCTGCGGCCGCTGGTCGCCGCGCAGATCGCTGGCCCGGGGAGCGGTGCCGGCGAATGCGGCGCTTTCAGCCACGCCCTCGATCCGGCCCACCTTGTGGCCCTGACGACCCTGCTGGAGGGGGCGGCGCCGCCGGCCTGGGAGCTGCTGGTGCCGGCCTTCACCTTCCCCCACGGCACGGCCCTCTCGCCGGATCTGCGGCGGGCGCTGCCGCGGGCGCTGGTACTGCTGCGGAGCTGGTTGGCCGATGCATGAACTGAGCCTGATGGAGGAGGTGCGGCGCCTGGCGCTGCAGGAGCTGGAGCGCCACGGTGGCGGCCGCCTGCGGGCCCTCACGCTGCGGATCGGCAGCCTGGCGGGGGTGGATCCGGAGGCCCTGCGCTTCGCCTGGGAGGTGGTGATGGAGGAGCCGCCCACCACCGATGCCCGCCTCACCATCGAGATCGTGGACGCCACGGCCCTCTGCGCGGGGTGCGGGCGTCCCTTCCCCTGCCCGGACGGGCTGGCGCTGTGCCCGCTCTGCGGCGCGATCGGCGGGGAGCTGCGGGCCGGGAGGGAGCTGGAGCTGGTGTCACTGGAGCTGGTGCCCGCGGAGCCCTGAGGGCGGCGCGTCGGTGGAGGCGCCAGGACCCAGCCGCTCCAGCAGGCTGCCGTCGCGGAAGCGGCGCTGCACCCGGGAGGGTCGCTCGCCATAGCGGGCGACAAAATCGCGGCTGAAGGAGGCCTGGGAGAGGTAGCCACAGGCTTGGGCCACCTCCTGCACCCCGATGCGGCGGCCCGGGTCCTCCAGCAACGCCTTCGCCTTGGCCAGGCGCTGGCGGCGCAGCCACTGCATCGGCCCGCAGCCGAAGCGCTGCTTGAAGGCGTACTGCAGCGACCGACGCGTGTAGCTGCTGCGCTTCTCCATGTCGGAGAGGCTGATCGGCTCTTCCAGGTGGGCCAACAACCACTCCACCAACTCCTGGTGCACAAAGGGCTCGGTGATCAGCGGTGCCGCCGTGCCCGACTCCAGCAGCTCGGGCAGCAGCAGCATCGCGATCAGCCGGCGGATCAGGTCATCGAGGCGCAGCATCGGGTTGAGCGTTCCGCCGACGGCCAGGCACTTCTCCCCATAGGCCATGGTCTCCATCAGCAGGCGGTGCGCGCGATCGCGGCGGGGATCGGCCTGGCGGCTCAGCACCGCGGGCTTGGCGAGGGCCGCCCGCAGGGGGAGGGGATCGAAGCCAGGGCCGGCGATGGCGTGGGCCACCGGCAGCAGGGTTTCAGGTGGAAAGCTGATGATGATTCCAGAGCACTGGCTGCAATCGAGTTGGATGCGGCTGTGGGCGGCGGGAATGATCAGACAGGAGGAGCGAAAGCTGTAGGGGCGTCGTTCAATCGTGAAGGTATTGAGACCCGCCGGATAGGGAAGCACCAACTGAGCCTCACACTTCTGCTCCACTTCCCCGTGGATGGCGGAGCCCCAGGTGGCCAAAAGCGTGAGATCGCCGAGGCGGACACAACCGGAATGATTGAAGAAGGGCTGGTCGCGATAGGGGTGATCCCAGCTGTGCACATGGAGCGGGAGAAAACTCCCCACGATGCCACCAAACTCGCTGGTGCAGGAGGAAGCCAATGACGCACCCGGCAATTTGATGAACGGCAGCGAATCTGCACGCTCCGAAAGCTCGGCGCCCATGGATCCTTGTCTACGTTTTCAGCAAATTTTAGGGAATCGTGGCGCTGCCGCCAAGCGGAGCCACAAAAAAACGCAATCACCACTAAAAAAACGAACCATTGTGTCCGTTCGCCTCCAGGAATCCGCCGAAGCCCTCGCGGGTGCCAGGTCGAATCGCTGGTGACCACCGGCGCGCTGGCTACGATTCCCCTGAGCTGACAGTCGCTCCCATGCCCCCTCAGGAATACAAGTCCGGCAGCGCCTTCCCCGGCGTGATCGGTCGCACCGTGGAGGTCTCCAGCCCGGCCTGGCCGGAGCCGCGTCGGGCGAAGGAGGGGGCGCCGAATGTGCTGTTCATCGTCCTGGATGACACCGGCTTCGGCCAGCTGGGTTGCTACGGCAGCCCGATCCGCACGCCGCACATGGACGCCCTGGCGGCCGACGGACTGCTGTTCAACAACATGCACACCACGGCGCTCTGTTCGCCGTCCCGCTCCTGCATGCTCACGGGTCGCAACCACCACTCCAACGGCCTGGCCTGCATCACCGAAGGGTCCACCGGCTTCCCGGGCTCAAACGGCATCATCCCCTTCGCCAACGGCTTCCTCTCCGAAATGCTGCTGGAGCAGGGCTACAACACCTACGCGGTGGGCAAGTGGCACCTCACCCCGGCGGAGCAGACCTCAGCCGCCGGCCCCTATGACCGCTGGCCCCTGGGCCGGGGCTTTGAGCGCTTCTACGGCTTCCTGGGGGGCGACACGCATCAGTACTACCCCGAGCTGGTGGCCGACAACCACCAGGTGGAGCCGCCGGCCACGCCGGAGCAGGGCTATCACCTCACCCCCGACCTGGTGAACAGGGCAAAGGGAATGATCGCTGATGCCAAGCAGGTGGCGCCGAACAAACCCTTTTTCATGTATTTCTGCACCGGCGCCATGCACGCGCCGCACCACGTGCCGAAGCAGTGGTCCGACCGCTACAAGGGCCAGTTCGATGACGGCTGGGATGCCTATCGCGAGCGGGTGTTCGCCCGCCAGAAGGAGCTGGGCGTGATCCCCGCTGACACGGTGCTCTCCCGCCACGACCCCGATGTGCCGGATTGGGAGGGGTTGTCGGCCGAGGAGAAGCGCCTCTACGCCCGCATGATGGAGGTGTTCGCCGGCTTCCTGGAGCACACCGACCATTACATCGGCGAGCTGATCGCCTTTCTCAAGCAGATCGGTGAATATGAAAACACCCTGATCATGCTGATCTCCGACAACGGCGCCAGCGCCGAGGGCGGGCCGACGGGGTCGGTGAATGAAGGCAAGTTTTTCAATAATGTTCCCGAGAATCTGGAGCAGAACCTGGCCGCCATCGATGAGATCGGCAGCCCCAAGTATTTCAACCACTACCCCTGGGGTTGGACCCACGCCGGCAACACGCCCTTCCGGCGCTGGAAGCGGGAGACCTACCGGGGCGGCACCAGCGATCCGTTCCTGGTGAGCTGGCCGAAGGGCATCGCCGCCCGCGGCGAGATCCGCAGCCAGTACTGCCACGCGATCGACATGGTGCCCACGGTTCTCGAGGCCCTGGGCCTGGAGGCGCCGGCCACGATCAAGGGGGTGAGCCAGAGCCCGATCGAGGGGGTGTCGCTGTTCTCCTGCTGCGCAGATGCGACAGCACCAAGTGCGCACATCACCCAGTATTTTGAGATGCTGGGCCACCGCTCCCTGTATCACGATGGCTGGCGAGCGGTATGCCCCTGGCCGGGGCCGGCCTATGCGGAAAGCGCCCACCGCTTCGGCGACCCGATCACCTACGACCAGCTGATCCAGCTCGATGCCCATGGCTGGGAGCTGTACAACCTGCAGGAGGATTTCGCCGAAACCAACAATCTGGCGGCCGGGGAGCGGGATCGACTGATCGCCATGATCGGCATGTGGTACGTGGAGGCCGGCAAATACAATGTGTTGCCGATCGACAGCCGCACCACCCTGCGCTTTGCGATTGAGCGGCCCCAGATCGCGCCGGATCGGGAGCACTACGTCTATTACCCTGGCACCCAGATGGTGCCGGGCAACGTGGCGCCGCGCGTGCTCAACCGGCCCCACAGCATCTCGCTGGAGGTGGAGATTCCCGAGGGCAACGCCGAAGGGGTGCTGTTCAGCATGGGCGGGAACGACGGCGGCTTTTCGATCTATGTGCAGGAGGGTGTGTTCACCTACGGCTACAACTACGTGGCCGACAGCTATTTCTATGTGCGTGCCACCAGCGCCCTGCCGCCGGGCCACCATGTGCTGAGCATGGAGTTCCGTCCCACGGGTCCGGCGGATCTGGCGGTGGGCAAGGGCACCCCCGCCCACGTGACCCTGTTTGTGGATGGAGCGCCGGTGGGCGAAGGCGACCTGCCGGTGACGATTCCCCTCAGCCTGGGCCTGGCCGCCGGCGTGGTGGTGGGCCAGGATTCCGGCTCGCCGGCGTTGCCGGACTACAACCCACCGTTCCCATGGGCAGGTGTGATCCACCGGGCGCTGGTGGATGTGAGCGGCACACCGATCGAGGACCAGGAGGCGCGGATCCGCCAGGTGCTGGCTCGCCAGTAGGGATCTCACCCACCCGTTCGCCCGGGGCGACCGGGTGCTCAGGGCGGAGGGGGCACCGGGTCAGCGTGGTCCCCTCCGGGAATCCTCGGCTGCGTTGGACCTGCCCATGGGGGGATCTGCGGCGTGACGGGAGGTTTAGAATGGTTGTTTCGGGCGGACATCTTCTCCGAAGTTCCATTCACACGAGGCCAAAAGACCCCTTGCCCAGTTCGCGCAATGCGTGAAGAGCTTGCCGAATCAAACCGCTATCTCTGGCGGCCCTAGCTCACAAACCACCTCGGCCATGTCAGCTTTTCCCTGACCTGGCGCAACATACCCAGCCCGTGGCGCATCACCCTCTGCCGCCAGTGATAATCACCAACTGATGAATTTTTTCTTCGCCATCCTGGCCTCCTTCAGTTTCGCCACCGGTGGCATCTTTATGAAATATGCAAACTATTTTCAAGGCACGGCCAACCTGAAGCCTGCCCTGGCCACCTATCTGTTTTTTCTGGTGGGCGCCACGTTCCAGATGGTGATCATGCGGGAGGCGGAGCTGGGCATTGCCTATGTGTTGGTGCTGGGGTTGGAGTCGTTGTTTGCGGTGTTGTTCGGCTATCTGCTGTTCAAGGAGAGTCTGTCCTTGGCCAAAGCGGGGGCGATCCTTCTTGTGGTGATCGGCATCGCCCTTCTGCATGCCGACGCCGCGTAAACCGCCAGCGGCCGGAGGCGTCAGGGTAGGAAGGGCAGCCCCCTGTTCCCCCATGCCCAACGCGACCCCCTCGGGCCCGGCCATCGCCCTCACCATCGGCGGCAGTGATTCCGGCGGCGGCGCCGGTATCCAGGCCGACCTGAAGACCTTCACCGCCCTGGGGGTGCATGGCTGCTCGGCGATCAGCTGCGTCACGGCCCAGAACACCCTGGGGGTGAGCCGGGTGGATGCCCTGCCAGCGGAGGCCCTCACGGCCCAGATTGAGGCGGTGGTGAGCGACCTGGCGGTGGGGGCGCTGAAGACGGGCATGCTGCTGAACCGGGCCCTGATCGAGGCCGCCGCCGCGGCGATCGCGCCGCTGGCGATCCCGAAGCTGATCGATCCGGTGATGGTGTCGCGGGCCGGGGCGGTGCTGCTGGAGGCGGGCGCGATCGAGGCGTATCGCCGCTGCCTGCTGCCCCAGGCGGAACTGCTCACCCCCAACCTGCACGAGGCCCGGCTGCTCACCGGCCTGGCGATCGAGGCTGCGGCGGATGTGGAGCGGGCGGCGGAGCGGCTCTTGGCGGCGGGAGCGGCCGGGGGCGGTGCGGCACCGGCGGCGGTGCTGATCAAGGGCGGCGGGCTGGCGGAGCTCCGAGGCCGCGACTACCTGCAGATCGGCACGGGCGCAGGCCGGTGGCTCCAGCACGCGCCGATCGACACGCCCCACACCCACGGCAGCGGTTGCACCCTGGGCGCCGCGATCACCGCCGGCCGAGCCCAGGGCCTGGAGCTGGAGCCGGCGGTGCTGGCCGCCAAGCGCTTTGTGGAGGGGGGTTTGCGGCGGTCGCTGGCGATCGGTGCTGGGCAGGGGCCGTTGTGCCATTGGCATCGACTGGCGGCGGCATGAGGCTCCGGCCCCAGAAGGCGGCTGCGCCGACAACCCCCGCCAAGGGCATCCCAGCCGGGGGGGAACCGCTGGAGGTGGCCCTGGCCAGCCTGGGGAGGCCCCATCGCCTTACCTGGCGGAATGCCCTCCGGTGTCATGCCTGAGATCCCGTCCTTGCCGGTCGGGGATCAGCAGCGTTCTGCCTTGGTGATCGGATCAGGAAATTCCGCCGGCTCAGCACCGCCGCATTTTCGCCATGCTGGATTCCTTTCCCTCCCCCGATGGCGCCAGCGGAACCGGCTCTCCAACGGCTACGCCACCACCTCCACCACACCCGGCTGCTGGGCTCCATCAGCAGTGCCCTCTACTACGACCAGAACACCGTGATGCCGCCCGACGGCGCCGGTTGGCGCGGCGAGCAGCTGGCGCTGGTGGCCCGCCAGATCCACGGGCGCCAGAGCAGCGACGCCTACGCCGAGTTGCTCGCGGCGGCGGAGCAGGAGGTGCAGGAGGCCGGGGAGGTGCCGGACGCCATCCACCGCAACCTGGCCCTGCTGCGGGTGGAGCTGGCTCGCCAGCGCAGTCTCGACCCCGAGCTGGTGGGGCGCATCGCCGCCGCCCAGTCCCGCGGTAACGCCATCTGGCAGGAAGCGAAACGCCGCGATGACTTCGCCGTGTTTGCCCCTGCCCTGGCGGAGATGGTCGGGCTTCGCCAGGCCCAGGCCGCCCAGCTGGCGGATGCCGAACCGGTCTCCCGCAGCCCCTGGGAGATTCTCGCCCAATCCTTTGAGCCGGACATCAGCACCGCCCAGCTGCAGGCGCTGTTCGCCCCGCTGGTGACAGAGATCCCGGCGCTGCTGGCCCAGCTGCCTTCGGCGCCCCCCGCCCCTGCGCCGGTGATTCCCGAGGCGCTCCAGGACACCCTCTGCTCCGAGCTGCTGGCGAGCTGGGGCTACGACGAGGCCCGCTGCCAGCGCTCCCGCTCCGCCCATCCCTTCTCCTGCACCGTCGGCCCCCGCGATTTCCGCATCACCACCCGGGTGGTGCCGGGCCAGCCCCTGGCGGCCTTCCTCGCCACCGCCCATGAGTGGGGGCATTCTCTCTATGAGCAGGGCCTGCCCCGGGGCGACGACCATTACTTTCCCTGGCCGCTGGGTGAGGCCACATCAATGGGGGTGCACGAATCCCAGTCGCTGTTCTGGGAATGCCGGGTGGCCCGCTCCCGCGCCTTCGCCGGCCTCTGGCATTCCCGTTTCGAAGCGGGCCTGGGCCATGACCCCTGGGGCGGGGCGGACGGACTCTGGCGTCACCTCAACCCGATGCGGCCCGGCCTCACCCGGGTGGAGGCCGATGAACTCAGCTACTGCCTGCACATCGTGCTGCGCTTCGAGCTGGAACTGGCGCTGCTCGAGCAGGGGATGCCGGTGGCGGAGCTGCCGCAGCGCTGGCGGCGGCGCATCGGCGAGCTGCTCGGGGTGGTGCCCGCCAGCGACGCCGAGGGCTGCCTGCAGGACATCCATTGGGCGGAGGGGCTCTTCGGCTATTTCCCCTCCTATGCCCTGGGCCATCTGATCAGCGCCCAGCTCAGCGAAGCGATGGAGGCGGAGATCGGTCCGATCGAGGCGGTGATCGCCGCCGCCGAACCCCAGCGGCTGCAGAGCTGGCTGGCCCGGCATGTCTGGCCGCTCGGGCGCGCGGTGAACGGGGCGGAGCTGGTGGAGCGGGTCAGCGGTCGGCCCCTCTCGGCCAGGCCCTTCCTCGATCACATCAACCGCAAGCTGGCCCAGGCCACTGCGTAGGATGCCGCGACTTTTCCCCTGCCCATGGCGAACATCGATCACGCCCCGAGCCGCACAATGCTCAATCTGCTGCACGTGCTGCCGGCCTTCGCTGAGGAAGCGGAGCTGCGCCTCAACGCGATTGTTGAGCTCAATTCCAACACCATCAACAAGTACGAGCTGATCACCGAAACCGGCCATCTCAAGCTCGATCGCGTCGGCTACAGCTCCCTGGCCTATCCCTTCGCCTACGGCTGTATCCCCCGTACCTGGGATGAGGACGGCGATCCCCTTGACATCGAGATCGTGGGTGTGGGCGAACCGCTGGTGCCCGGCTCCCTGGTGGAAGCGCGCATCATCGGCATCATGAAATTTGACGATGGCGGCGAGGTGGACGACAAGGTGATCGCCGTGCTTGCCGATGACAAGCGCATGGATCACATCACTTCTTATACCCAGTTGGGGGATCACTGGCAGAAGGAAACCGAATATTACTGGGAGCATTACAAGGATCTCAAGAAGCCTGGCACCTGCCGCGTCAACGGGTTCTTCGACGCCGCAGAGGCCGTGCGCATCGTCAAGGAGTGCGAAGCGCGCTATACATCGCTGATCGACCCGAAATTGGTGAACTGAGGCTGTTCCCTGAGGGGGCTGCCGCCAGCCCCTCCTGCCCCTTCGCACGCTTCCTTCCCTCCCGCGCCATGACCCGTCGCCCCCTGAGCCGCCTGCTGTTCCCGGGCTTCGTCGCTGCGGCCGGCCTTTCGGCCTTCGCCCCGTGCCCCCCCCTGGCCGCCGCGGAACTTCCGCCCCTTCCCACCCTTCCCGCCGCCGCTCCGAAACCCTCGGCCGCCGGCTCGCCCGTCGCCGCCCCGTCCACCGCGGCCGTGACCAGCAATCGCCAGATCCTGCTGGAGCTGGGCCGCCGCACGATCAGCCTCGTGGAAGACGGCAAGGTGCTGGGCAGCTGGCCCGTGGCGATCGGCGAGGCCACCACCCCCACCCCAACCGGCACCTTCGCGGTGCGCAACAAGGTGGTGAACCCCCAGTACCAGAGCACCAAAAGCGGCAAGATCAACCCCACCCTGGGCGCGCAGGGTCCCCTGGGGGATCGCTGGATCGGGTTCCACGCCACCGGAAAGGATCAGTTCGGCATCCATGGAACCCCCAGCGCCTGGGCCTGGACCGTCACCTCCCGTGCGGCCGTCACCCATGGCTGTGTGCGCATGCTCACCCCCCACGTGCGGCAGCTCTTCGAACAGGTGCAGGTGGGCACGCCGGTGATCGTGCGCCGCTAGAGCCCCGGCCCCCGCGCCCCGCCCGCGCGGATCGGGAATGATTCTGCAGATTGGACCTCCGGCTACACGGGCGTTGAGTGTTTCGGCCTACTCTTCGAAGCTGTTTGGTTTGGGTATCGACACCGGCGTTTTTCTCCGTACGCCGGGTTCCCCCCGACCAGCCCTCTCCCCGCCACCGCCGCTCCTCGCACCCCCTCCCATGACCCACTACCCGGGTTCCTCCCCCGGAACCGCCCCCCGTACCGATCAGCTCAACGGCACGTCTCTCAAGTGGGGCAGTGATGGGGAGCTCTCCGACCTCGATCTGCAGCGGATTCTCGCCCTGCTTTCTCAGGCCGATCCCGTGGCGGAAGCCCTGGTGGGC
>JBIIND010000202.1:0-4141 GCA_044337665.1 Cyanobium sp. | reverse complement strand
AGTCCACCATGGGCCGGGATCGTCAGAGCACTCGCCACCACGGAGCCGCCAGCACATCGGGTGCGAGCCATTCGATGCTGCTGCCGGTGTGGAGCAGGAGGCCCGCTCGGGCCTTGTTGCCGTACTCGGTGCGGAAGCTGCGCAGGTGGACGCAGTCCGCCGGCGAGCTGCGCGAGGCGCCGTTGGTGACCAACAACAGCCGTGACTTTGCCGGGGTGCCGGGATTGCGACTGGGAAACTGGCTGCCAGGGCCTGATGAGGCCATCGCCATCGCCCTGTCTCGGCCGCCGCTGTGCCCATGGCCGCAGACCCGAACATCGATCTCCTCGCGGGGGGCTCTTGTCTGCAGGAGCTGCCCCGGATGCGGAGCATCAGGGGGGTTGCTGCCCATCCAGCACCCCGAGCTGCTGATCCGCGAAGCCCACCACGGCACGCGCCACCGCCAGGGCCAGGGCCCCATCCCGTTCATCGAACAGATCCACCGGAGCCTCGTCGCCATCCGGGTAGCGGCTGGCGGTGGTCATGCGCTGCAGGGCTTTGAGCGGCAGTTGGCGCAGCGGGGTGGTCTCGAGGCCAAGCAGCTCCAGGGCGCCGAGCAACCGCTCGATTGAATGGGTTCGCTCCGGTTCCTGATCCAGGGCCAGCAGCAAGGCCTTGAGTGCCTTTTCGGCGGCCTGGCAGCAGTGGTAGCAGGCCTGGGCATGGAAACCTCCCGCGCTGGCATAGGCCGCCATGGCGAGATCGCTGTGGGCCTGACGCAGCCAGGCGTGCAGACGGCCCGTCATGGCTTGAGGGTTGGCTGCAGCAGGATCGCATCGCGGCAGATGCCCCGCCACCAGGGATCCTCGCCCCGCTGGCGCTCCAGCCAGCGGCCCCGGCTGAGGGCGATGACGTCGTCGACCAGGCCAGCTCCCAGCAGGGCCTCGGCCAGCTGATCCGCGGCGCTCTGATCCGGCGCCACCGCCAGCAGGTCCACATCCGAACGGGCATCCCAGTCGCCACGGGCCAGGGAGCCAAACAGCCACACCTCGGCTCCGGCCCGTCCGGCGAGCAGGGGCTCGATGCTTTGGCGCAAGATTTCGATCCGTTGGCCGCGCAACCGCTGGCGAATCTCCTGCACACTCGCCATGGGATCGCCGCGCCGCGATAAATCTATTTCAGAAGCAGCTCCTGCAGGCAGAGCTCCACGGCCTCGGCCTTCTGCTGCGCCGTGAACGGGCGCCTGGTCTTGGTGGGGTTGGTCATCGATGGACAGTCTGGTGGTCATGGCGTGACCCCGATCGACTTGTCCTCAGAACCGGGGGAACCCCAGTTTGCCGGGCTGGAGAGATTGCTCCTGCCGTGACCAATCCCGGATGTTGACCCTTGAGGTTCGCGGCGCACGCGGCAGCTCCCCACGGACGGCATCGCCGGATCCTGTAGGGGCAGGGTTGTTCTGCGCCGGCTGCCAGGCTCG
This sequence comes from Cyanobium sp., assembly GCA_044337665.1. GTDB lineage: Bacteria > Cyanobacteriota > Cyanobacteriia > PCC-6307 > Cyanobiaceae > Cyanobium. The sequence goes on along the minus strand of JBIIND010000202.1, from coordinate 2,685 downwards.
GCCATGCCAGCGCGCACCTTGCCCAGTTCCGAGACGACGTTGGGAGGGAGCAGGTCCATCGTCTGCTGGATCCGGACGCGGCGTCGCGGTTCACCCCGCCACAAAACTGCCGTGCAGGCCATGGGGGATCGCCAGGGGCAGCTCCAGCACCGCCACCTCCGCCAGGGAGGCGGCCTCGAGGATCACCAGGTCGCTGCCGCAGCGGGCGCCGTTCCACACCACGCACAGCACCCAGCCGTCGTCTTCCGCCGTGGCGCCCGGGCGGGGCACCATCAGCGGCTCGCTCACGAAACCCCGGGGCGCGGCGCTCCACACCCGCCGCTCGCCGCTGATCAGATCCAGCTTCTTGATCGCCTGCAGGGGATCGTTGCCGGTTTCCCGCTCCGCCACCGCCATCCAGCCGTAGCGGGCCGGCAGGCCCTCCCGCTGGGGGTTCACCATCGCGAATTCGCAGCAGCGCTCGCTCAGGCGGGTGGTTTGCACCGTGCCGTCCGCCAGGTTGAGGCGGCACTGCTCCAGCAGGCCTTCGGGCAGGAGATCGAAGTCGACGGCGCGGAAGTCGGTGTCGGGGCCGATCGAGGGGAAGTCGTCGTAGTAGATGCTCTCCACCACCACCTCCTCGCCCTCCTCCCAGGCATTGAGGTGGTGGAACACGAAGCCGGTGGGGGCGTCGAGGATGCGGGGGGCCTGGCCGGCGAAGGCGCCGCTGTTGCGGGGGATCAACCAGAACTTCGCCTGCCCGAGCGGCCGCGACTTCAGGCACTGGGCGGCGCCGCACTGGCCGAGCAGGTAGGGCAGGGGGTTGAAGTCGATCGCGTTCTGCAGGAAGACCGCCCAGTTGGGGGTGATCGCGAAATCGTGCAGGAAGGCGAAGCCGTTGAAGCTGTCGCTGCGCTCGCTCAGGAGGGCGCCGGCCCGCACCCCGTTCTGCGGGTCCTCGGCAGCAGCGAACTCCATCAGCCGGATCGTGCTGCGTGGCCCGCTCTTCACCCCGAAGGTCACCATCCGCTCGGCGCCGTGGTGGCCGGGAGCGAAGCGGGGGTGGGCGCTGAAGGCCTCACCCGGCTTGAGGATCCCGCCCAGCAGGGAGAGGCCCCGGGTTTCGAGGGTGTCGGGATCCAGGGCGTGGGGGGAGCTGGCCTCCCACAGGGCCAGCAGCTCATCGCCCAGGCGCACCACGTGGGTGTTGGCGATGTTCTTGAGGCGCAGGTCGAAGGCGTTGGCCAGGGGGCCGCCGGGCTTCTGGGTGCCGAACACGCCCCGGCGTACGAAGCGGCCGGCCCGCTCTTCCGCCAGCCAGCCCTCGGTGCGCACGAAGCGGTTGCGCAGCTGGGCGCCACCGCTGCCATCGAAGCGCACGGCGCTGATCATGCCGTCGCCATCGAAGGGGTGGTGCACCCAGCGGCCGCCGCGCTCCAGCCGGCCGGGGCCGTTGCGGTAAAGGGTGCCGCGCAGCTCCACCGGGATCGCGCCGCTGGCGGCCGTGAGCGGCACATCGTCGAGCTCGACACCCACATTTCGGAAGGCGCTGGCCCAGTCGGCTCGGTCGTAGCCGCGGTCGGTGCGTGTGGCGGAGGCGGAGGGCATGGGGAGGTTCGGCGGCAGTCCGCGTACGGGCGATCCCCCCATCATCACGTAACGGAGTATGAAGTTGCGTACGGGCCCCCCGCCCCCCGCTCAGCTCAGCTCTTCGGCGAATACCCGCCGCACGATTTCGGTGACCTCGCTCGCCAGGCGGGCGTCGTGCCGCAGAGCCGCGGCGAGGCCAGGGCCGGTGGGCACGCGCAGGGCCAGGGCGAAGCAGCGCTGCCGAGCCGGGCTGAAACGAAGATCGCGGAAGCTGGCGAAGGCCACGTAGCTGAAGGCGTCGATGCCGGGGTCCCCCGTCTCCGCCCCGTACCCCAGCTTGGAGAGGATCACCGGCTCGGCCACCGCTCCCAGCAGCCCCAGGCGCTCCAGGGCGACATCGATGTAGCGGGCGGTGTCATGGCCGAGGCCCTCCACCACGGTGGCCAGGCTGGCCCACTGGGCTCCGTTCAGGCGGGCACCCACCGCCAGCTGCGGGTGCCACCCCAGCAGCGTCAGGCCCCGCACCAGGTCGTAGGCGCTCACCAGGTTGCGGGTGCGGGGTAGGTTGCGATTCCCCACCAGCACGCCGGAGGGGCCCACCAGCTGGGCTCCCTTGTAGAGGGGCGGAACCCCGTAGCCGCCGAGCAGGGTGAGCCGGGGATTGCCGCTGACGCCGCGCAGCCAGGTCTGTCCATCGGGTTCGCCGCTGTTGAGCAGCTGTTTGAGCATCAGCCCGATGGCATTGGAGGTGCCGACGCCCGCCCCGTAACTCACCATGTCGGTGAACAGCTGGGGGAAGGGCCTGGAGGCCGACCCATCCCCCGCCCGCACCCGGGCGGTGCGGATCGGGGTGCCGGGGCTGCGGCGGTTGGCCTGGCAGACCAGATGCAGGGCGGCCACGAACTTGGTAGCGCTCCAGAACTGCACGTTGGCCGCGAGGGCATTCCTGCCGTACCAGCGCACCCGCAGGGTCTGATCGGCGGCGAAGCTCCCCACGCAGAGGCAGGCCTGGGCCACCGCGTCGCTCAGGAACTCCAGGCCGCCCCGACCCTCCTGGCCGCTGACGATCGGCGGCACCACCCCCAGCGTCGGGTAGGGGCCGAAGCTGCCCGACGG
>JBIIND010000408.1:0-4149 GCA_044337665.1 Cyanobium sp. | reverse complement strand
CGGCCCACTGCCCTGGAACAACACGTCCCGTTCCTTTGCAGAGATTGATCGCCACTTCCGCTATGGATCCATTGGCGGCGAATCCACCAATGGACTGCCGTACTGGATCTGGAAGGTACTGCCGGAGATGTTTGCCGATCAGTTGCCTGTTGATGCATCGGCCACGGACTACACAGCATTTGGATTTCTCCAGGAACCTGGTGAAGACCTGCCGATTGGCTTTGCCCGCAGTCGCACGTCCGGAATAGATGTGGTAACCCAAAACTGTGCCACCTGCCATGTGGGCAGCGTCCGCACATCTACTGATGCGATTCCCGAGCTCATTTCGGGGATGCCGTCCCACAATGTGAATTTGCAGGCCTATATCAAGTTTCTGCGTGACGTTGCTGATGACTCCCGTTTCACAAGCGATCAGTTGATCCCCTACATACAAGCCGCCAGCGGGGGCCTTGGACCTATTGAGAAGCTTGTGTACCGGTTTGTCGCAATTCCCCGCACACGTGAGCAACTCACCCATCAAAGGGCCAATCTCGCCTTTATGGATCGCCAAATACCCTACGGTCCCGGCAGGATCGATACCTTTACCCCCTACAAAACACTTCGTTTCAGCACTCCAGACAGCCAACTGCGACAAGATGAGTTATCGGGAATTGCTGATTTTCCTCCCATATGGATGCAGGGCCCTCGCAAGGGCCTGCAGCTGCACTGGGATGGAAACAACGATTCAATCGATGAACGCAATAAGAGCGCTGCACTTGCATTGGTTCAACCAACCACGATCAATTTTGCGTCCGTTCATCGGATTCGTGACTGGCTGCTGGATCTTCCACCACCAGACTATCCTTTTCCAATTGAAGCCAAACTGGCAGACCGAGGCGAGACGATCTATAAGACAAATTGTGCTGAATGCCATGCATTTGGCGGCGCAAAAACAGGAACAGTTGAAGATATCAAACAGATTCTCACGGATCCGGGTCGTTTAGCTTCCTATACCCCTGAACTGGCTTCCAATCAGTACTCCCTGTTTGCAGAGATCAACTACCAGGGCGAGGACCAGCGATTTACCCATTTTCGAAAGACAAATGGCTACGCCAATCTTCCCCTTGACGGAGTCTGGCTACGCGCTCCCTACTTGCACAACGGGTCAGTGCCAACCCTAGCTGCCCTACTCAGCCCACCATCAGATCGACCCCAGTCCTTCTATCGAGGCAATGACAACTACGATTCAGCTGCAGTTGGCTTTGTAAGTGATGTCGTTTCAGAGCAAAATCACACATACTTCTTTTTTGACACCAGTCTTCCAGGTAATGGTAATGGTGGCCACCTTTACGGGGTTGACCTGCCTGAGGATGACAAGTTGGCATTGATCGAATACCTCAAAACGTTCTAATGATGTCACCTTCCTTTTCGACACGACCTCGGGGTCCACTCTCAGATCCATCATCCAAAGCCTACTGGGATCAGTCCATGGGCCTTCACAAGCAGGTCCTTCGCTTTATCATTGCCAGTTTTCTATTGTTGTCAATTGTGCTGCATGGCCCGCTCCCTGCGGGTGCGCTGGTTAGCCAGCTGATGCAAATCGATGCAACGGAGATTCATGAGGCCGAGTCCTCCTATTGGATTTGGATGGTGCTCCCGCGCCTCTTTCCGGAGTACCTTTCCGACTCGGGTGGCTATCTTGCTCTCGGATTTCCCTGGCTGGAGGGCGAGGAAACACCAACCGGCATTCGCAAGCTCCCTGGGAAGATCTTAGGAGAGTCACAACAGCGACTCGATTGCATGGCTTGTCACGGGAGTCATGCAACTCAGACCCCTTCTTCTGCAGATAGCCCTGTTTTACGGTCTTCCGAAAACCAGTACGTTAAGGCTGCTTTTACGCACCCTGGCTATGCAGCCTTTTTAAGACGCTGTGCCGAAGATCCACGGTTTGAAGCTGATTACCTGCTGCCTGCTATTCGCTATAATCATAAGATTGGCTGGGTTAAGGAATGGTATTATCGCTTAATCCTGATTCCACAAGCGCGGCAATCTTTCCAGGCCCTGCCCGTCTGATTGTTCCTAGTTAGCGGCGTTCCGTGCGAGCAAGAACATAGCCATTGAGAAGTGCAAGGCCACAGTCAAACAGGCCGATGGGTAGAAACACAGTTGTACGGCCCTCCAAGCCCACTAAATATAGCCAATATACGCCGATCACCATACGTGTGACAACGCCAAGCCAAGCGTTTGCTCTATAGCGGATAGGATCGTATCCGCCTGGGATATACAGAAGGGAAATGAAGAAAAGTAGTAATCCCGCTTGGCGCATCCAAACGATTGAACCACCGCCGTCAGGTAGGCCATAATGAGCCATCGTCCAATTTGGCGCCAGGACAAATGGCAAGGCCATTCCGAAGATATTGACTGCTACGCCTACAACAACCAACCATAAAAGAAGGGGGTAGCGAACACGTAATAAGGCCATGGCTCACTGCTCATGTTGTTGTCTTTAATCTAGCATTTGTCAACCCTGCTAGCTGACCCAAGGTACTTCCCTAAATACTTTCTGTGCAGCAGTCGGCCACAAGTCAATTCGATCCAACTCTGAGGGGATAACGCTTTTGCTGATGTCGCCAAGGGTTCTATTCAACCATCGATATACAAAACGATTAGTTATTCTGATATCTTTGGTGGCGGAAGAATAGCTGGCTATCGCCATAACGTGAGGCTACAAACTCTGATTCTAGTACTAGCGAGCCGATTGCAACTGCGTGTTTTCGTTGATTGTCTTGCCCGGCTGTATCTGGTGGGGCGGCGAGTACTGTATAGAGAGTTGAACCGGGGGTAAGGGTCTCAAGGTCTAAGCGAAAATCATGGCCTGGTGAGGATGGAAAGGTAAGATTTGGAGCTGGTTTGAAAAAGACCTGGTCTGGATAATGTGGATCAGCAATCTGAACCCCTTTTTCGTCTGCTTGTGCAAGGTTTTGCAGGTAGAGACGTGTGGGATAGTGCGTTACTCGTTGAAATATGAGATTGATCGCCTTCGGCCCGAACTCGCGGACGATGGGGACAATGTTTGAGAGCTCATTGGCGAAGAAGTTATAGTTCTTTCCTTGGCCGGTTAAGCTTACCAAAGCTGATAGATTGCCTGAGGATAACTTATCGCGTAGAAGTTTCAGGGCCATCCCTGGTGCAAATGACCTTGCCTCGGGTGCTCCTGTGAGCGAGAGCCGCAACAATCCAAAGCGAGCCCCTTGGAACAGTCCGGTCCACGGCGTGCCCTCCAGTGCTTTAAAGCTCACCTTTGCCACACTCCCGTGGGCGTGAATGGCCTTCTTCCAGCGCCGAGGAGTCTGGTCAGCCTCACGGTCCATTTTCACTCTTAGTGGAGTGAGGAATAAACCCAAAACATTGATTCTCTCTAAGCTCGGAAGTTCACCGTAACGGCTGGGCAGAATACGGTTTGTCCAAAGAAAGTCTAGCTTCGCTTCCGCAGCCCAATGCTCGTACTCTTGGGGCAGGGGTTCTGCTTCATTAGCCAGCACCATATTTCCTCCATGGAGCGAATGCATGAGGAACGCCCTCAAGGAACGGAGCCAATGTAGGGTAGTGACGAATGATCACATCAATCATGGTAGTCTTATCGATAAAATCAAGGCCAAACCTGGTATAAATCTCTTCTCGGTAGTCATCTGTGAAGAATCGATCGCTTTTCAGCCTTCGCGATGCCATTAGAATAAAAACCCTAAATGCAGTATCACTGAATCCAAAACCCTCTGGCAAATCTTCAGCAAACATGCCTACCATCAAGTCCACAGCTTCCAAGTTGCCCTCGTAAACATCTCGTAGTTCCTTTGCCCATTCAGGGTTGCTTGGGCAAATATCCTCGAAACTAGTGACCCGACCTCTACCGATCAATTCTCTGAAGCGGTTGTAACGCGGCACGCCTCGCTCACGGTCACGCATAATATCGACCATTGCCAGGTCAAAAGTTCGGCCGCTGTCGCGCACAAGATTCTGTAGGAATCGCGGGTAATTGTGCAATGTAATAGCACCGGGATATGCTATGCCAAGCGAGTACCAGGCGTTTTCCATGCCGATCTCATCAAGTAGAGCCCTGCTGCGATTTCCTGACACCTGTTGAAAGTCTTTGTCGGATATCAAGGCCCCATT
>JBIIND010000201.1:0-4154 GCA_044337665.1 Cyanobium sp. | reverse complement strand
GGACGCGGTCAAGGAAGCCCTGGTGGCCATGGAGGTGGTCGGCATGACCGTCACCGATTCCCGCGGCTTCGGTCGCCAGAAGGGCCAGGTGGAGCGCTATCGCGGCACGGAGTTCAAGGTGGAGTTCCTGCCAAAGTCGAAGGTGGTGGTGGTGCTGCCCGACGAGAAGGTGGATGCAGCCGTCAGCGCCATCCTCGAAGCGGCCCGCACCGGTGAAATCGGCGACGGCAAGATCTTCGTGACCCCCGTCGAACGGGCGATCCGCATCCGCACCGGCGATTCCGGCGAGATCGCCCTTTAGCCCTCTCGCGATCCACCCTGGCGTCTGCCCCGCTCGCCGGTCCCGCCGGGACCCGATCGAGCGGGATTTTTCCTTGGCGGGCGGGCTGCCGCCCGGGAAGCAACCCTCACCATCCCGGGACCGGGGCTGTCCCGGAAGCTTTCCCATCACGGAACCGTGGCTATCACGGAACCATGAAGTCACACAATCCCAGGAACAGGTCGATGCGATGACCTGTTGCCCTACCATCCGCCCTGCCTGCGCCAGCGCCGCCACCCATCCCGATGGACGCCCTCGCCGAATACTTCAAGGTGTTCTCCGAGCCCAACCGCCTGACGGTGCTTGATGCCCTGCGGGACGGTCCGCTCAATGTCACCGCGGTGGTGGAGCGCACGGGGCTGAGCCAGGCGCTGGTGTCCAAGCACCTCAAGCTGCTCACCATCGCCGGGGTGATCAGCCGCCGGCCCGAAGGGAGCCTGGTGTTCTACGCGGTGATCGACCCCCAGACCCTGCGGCTCCTGGCGGAGGCGGAGAGAGTGATGCTGTCCTCCAGGCGCCAGCAGCTCGATGCCCTCGCCGCCATCCTCTGAATTCCCCCACGACCTGGAAGCTCAGGGCCGCCCTTCTGCAGGCGGCGCAGTGGCACCGGGCCGATCGACAGGAGGCAAACCCCAGGGCCCGCGGCCTGCGGGATGCGAACCTCGGCGGAGCCCACTCCAGGGGCCCGACCTGAGCTGGGCGCGTCTACCGAGCCCTTTCCCCGCGAGCCGATGAGCGACCCCTTTGATCTGATCGTGCTCGGCGCCGGCTCCGGCGGGCTGGCCGCCGCCAAACGTGCCGCTTCCCACGGGGCGCGGGTGGCGATTGTGGAAGGGGACCGGGTGGGCGGCACCTGCGTGATCCGCGGCTGCGTGCCCAAGAAACTGCTGGTCTACGGCTCGGCCTGCCGCCACTGGTTCGCCGATGCCGGCAGCTATGGCTGGAGCGCCGGGGAGGTGCGCTGCGATCCCGCCGTGCTCCTGGCCCATGTGCGCGCCGAGGTGGATCGACTCAACGCGCTGCACATCGCCCTGCTGGAGAAAGCGGGGGTGGAGCTGGTGCGGGGCTGGGGCCGGTTCAGCGGCCCGGACCGGGTGGTGGTGAGCGACAGGGAAGGCGGCAACCGCGAGCTGGTCGGGGAGCGCACTTTGATCGCCGTGGGTGGTCGCCCCCACCGCCCGCCGATCCCCGGCGTCGACCTGGGCTGGGTGAGTGACGATCTGTTCGAACTGGAGTCGCTCCCCGAAGCGATGGTGGTGGTGGGTGCGGGCTTCATCGCCTGCGAGTTTGCGGGCATCCTCCAAGGCCTGGGGGTGAAGGTGACCCAGCTGGTGCGGGGCGATCACCTGCTGCGGGGCTTCGATCGCGAGGCCAGCGACGTGGTGCGGGCCGCGATGGAGGCCGACGGCATCGAGATCCGTTTCACCAGCGCGCCCGCCGCCATCACCGGCGACTGCGCCCCGGGCGATCTCACCGTCACCACCCGGAGCGGCGAGACGATCCCCTGCGGGGGGGTGCTGCTGGCCACGGGCCGTCAGCCCTTCCTGTCGGGGCTTGATCTCGAGGCCGCCGGCGTGGCGGTCGCGGGGCACCGCATTGCGGTGGATGCGGAGCAGCGCACCAACGTTCCCGGTATCTACGCCGTGGGCGATGTGACCGATCGCATCTGCCTCACCCCGGTGGCGGTGGCGGAGGGCCGCGCCTTCGCCGACACCGTCTACGGCAACAGGCCTCGCCAGGTCGACCACTCCCTGGTGGCCAGCGCCGTGTTCTCCCAGCCGGAGCTCGCCGGCGTCGGTCTGACGGAGGAGCAGGCGGTGGAACGCCATGGGGTCGAGGGAATCCGGGTGCACCGGGCCCGCTTCCGACCCATGAGCCAGGCCCTGCCGGCGCGGGATCCCAAGGTGCTGCTCAAGCTGGTGGTGGCCCGTGAGGGGGGCCGGGTGCTGGGCGCCCACATGGTGGGGGAGCACGCCGCCGAGATCATCCAGATGGCGGCCATCCCGATCGGGATGGGGGCCACCAAGGCCGACTTCGACCGCACGATGGCGCTGCATCCCTCGGTGGCGGAGGAATTCGTGACGATGCCCGACTGAGGGGGCGCCCGAAGCGATGCGGGCATGACCATGGAAGCCTGGAAGGCATGCGCCATGGCCCCGGGTCCGGTTCCCTCCCCCCTTCTGGCCGCCGCGGCCGGCGGCGGCCCCCTCCTGTTCCGCCAGCTGTTTGACGCCGACACCGGCACCTTCTCCTACCTGCTGGCGGATGTGCCCAGCCGCCAGGGCGTGCTGCTCGACCCGGTGTTCGAGCAGCACGCCCGCGACCTCTCGTTGATCCGCGAGCTGGGGATCGCGCTGGTGGCCTGCCTCGACACCCATGCCCACGCTGACCATGTCACCGGCAGCTGGCTGATGCATGCCGCCACGGACTGCGCCATCGGCCTGGCCGCGGCGGTGGGGGCCGAGAACGTGACCCTGCCCCTGCGCGATGGCGATCGCGTGCCCTTCGGCGCGCGCCACCTGGAGGTGCGCACTACCCCGGGGCACACCGATGGCTGTCTCACCTATGTGCTCGACGACCGGTCGCGGGCCTTCACCGGCGACGCCCTGCTGGTGCGGGGCTGCGGCCGCTGCGATTTCCAGCAGGGGGACGCCCATGCCCTGTGGGCCTCGATCACCGGCCGGATCCTCACGCTCCCTGAAACCTGCCTGCTCTATCCGGGGCACGACTACGGCGGCCGCGGCGTCACCTCCGTCGCCGAGGAGAAGGCCTACAACGCCCGCCTCGGCGGAGCCGCCACGGAGCGGGATTTCGTGGGCCACATACAGAACATGAAACTGCCCCACCCGGGCCGGATCGCCGTGGCCCTGCCGGCGAACCTCCGCTCCGGCCGGCCCCGGGAAGAACCCCGATCCGCCGATTGGGCGCCGCTGCAACACAGCTACGCCGGCCTGCCGGAGCTGCCTGGCGCCTGGGTGGCCGCACACCGCGCCGGGCTCACCCTGCTCGATGTGCGTTCCCCCGAGGAATACTCCGGACCGGACGGCCACGTGGCCGGCAGCCTGCTGATCCCCCTGCCCGAACTGGAGGTCCGCGCCGGCGAGATCCCGTCCGACCGACCGGTGGTGGTGCTCTGCCATTCCGGCAGCCGCTCCGCCCTGGCCACCCAGCAGCTGCTGCGGGCCGGCCGCCGGAAGGTGGCCAACCTGCAGGGCGGCCTGAGCCGCTGGGCGAGCGACGGGTATCCGCTTGAAGGCCGCCAGCACGGGTGATGGCTGCGGCAGTTTCCGCTCAGAGGTCGTCTTCCACTTCCGGCTGGATTTCGCAGTCGCTCATCGGGTAGCTGACGCAGAGCAGGGCGAATCCCTCCGCGATCTGGTCGTCATCCAGAAAGCTCTGGTCCTTCTGGTCCACCTTGCCGGAGACGATGCGGCCGGCACAGGTGCTGCAGGCACCGGCGCGGCAGGAATAGGGAAGCTCAACGCCCTGCTCCTCGGCGGCCTCGAGGATATAGGTGGTGTCCGAGCACTCGAAGCATTAGCCGGTGGTGAGTTTGATCTTGAAGGTGGCCATCGGAAAACCAGTTGTCTTTCCCCGTTTAGCCCAGAGACATTGGCGCTGGGTGTAACGAGCCGCACCTGCGTCGGCGGCTGCTCACGCAAGCCCCCAATGCTCGCGGATCGCCGGGTGGCGGAGCTCCCAGGCGTGGTCGCCGGCGAGGACGGGACCATGGCGATCACCGGGTGATTCGCCGACCGCCTCCAGGCGGCGGCGCAGGAGATCGCGGCAGGCCTGCCCCTCCTCCAGCAAGGCCCGTACCCGGGGCTCGCCGCCG
>JBIIND010000394.1:0-4161 GCA_044337665.1 Cyanobium sp. | reverse complement strand
ATTCAGTTCTTGAATCCCACCTTTTCGAGTATGAGAAGACTATATAACGATCCTGTACAGACAAGATTTTCGCACATTCTAGATGTAGTCAGAACTCCTATTCGCTTATTACAAAAAGCAGGCTTAGCCCAATATGTGATCACTTTTAATGAAGACGATCATACAGAGCCGAGTGTTCTGAGTGGCCTAAAGGGTATTTCCTTGGTCGATGGCTGGGGATTCCGAGTCTACGAAGCTACTAAAAAACATTACCATGTATTCCGTAGAAAATACTCACTAAGGAATCACTATCTACGAAACAACAGACTACTGAACCTTATTCTTGACTTCAAGAAGCGTGGTACAGTGGTTGTCGGTATACATGTTCGCCGAGGTGATTATGCCATATTTCAAAATGGTGATTACTTTTACTCAGACGATCTTTATAATCGAATAATAGCGAACGCTAGAGTCGCTATCGGCTCCCATCTACATCAAGAAATTGTATTCGTAATCTTTTCGAATGAGAGAACTGACTTTAAGCATTGCATCACTTCGCGGAATAAGTGGTATATAGACCACCATTTGATGTCTCAATGTGACTATCTAATCGGCCCACCCAGTACTTTTACGATGTGGGCTAGTTACATGGGTAGAGTTCCATATCTTCATGTATTTAGGGATGCTAATGTAGACATAGGTCAATTTCGAATCTGTTACGGATAGAATCCAGCATCTGCCGAGCCCCCTTGAGCATGAATACGTGAATGCTACCCATTTAGGTGGTTGTCACGTGCAAAGCTGTTGTTGACATTGACTTCCGTAGTGGACAGCTGCAGTTGATATTTTGCTCTATTGCCCTTTATGCTTTCAGCGGCTGGTCGCAAATAGTTAAGATTGTGCTCTATCATCTGAGGGAACGTTGCATTAGAGTTCACTGTTTAATGCGGTGCTCATTATTGCCTCCTTAATGCCGGCTATTTACTCCCTTTTCCCAAGTCTATTACCTTCCTCGCGAACCTCTTGTTTCTGAGGATGTTTGCCAATCGATAATGTCTCTGCCACATCTCTTTATTCGATTCTTCACGGCGGGTCTCTATCCTAGACAAGCATCTGTTAAGAAATAGTAAGCTCGGAGATAAGCTGCTCCCAATCTCACTCCTTATTCTCTGTTGTGACCATGAATAATGTATATGCGGTTTTCTTCTCGACTTCCAGGCCATAACTAGTGTCGCTTTCACGGGGCTATTGCTAGAGCCGCTACTATAGGTTGAGTTTTCAGATTCTTCTTTCTCAATCAATGTAGCTTTTCTTTCTATCTTAACTTAGTGTAGTATCGTTGCTTTTGCTTAAACTCCTTTTTATCTTTAATTCATTAAAAACTATCTGCGCCAGATAAAGTCTCGCATTCTTCGTCAGCTCGAGCTATCACCACAGTTGGTCGCTAATAAACTTGATAGAGTTCGCTCTTTGCGACGACTCGGAGTCCCGATTGAAGCGGTTGTTGATGTTGGAGTCCAGGGATCAACTAATGAGCTGATTTGGTCAGTTCCGGATTGACATCATTTTCTCTTTGAACCTGTCGAGACCTGGCATAATAAGATTGTTTCTGACTATGCATGTCTAGCGCACACTCTTTATCCTGTTGCCCTTTCAGACAAAAATGATTCAGCATACCTTATTGAGACTTCGCTTAACGATGATGGCATTGCTACGCACGCAAGTATCTCACAAGAACCTAAACCCACTGATGGATGGGCACATAGTTATTTATAAGTAGATTTAGTTTCAAAGGCTGGATGCTTATTCACACCTTTTCCCTTCTAACTTCCTTCTTAAGGTTGATGTCGACGGCAAAGAACTCGATATCATGCGTGGCTCTTCTGGATGCATCCGTAACGCATCAGTCGTCATCATTGAGGCGGACTACTGTTCGCTGGCACAGTGTGCTAAAGTCATGTACGAATATGGTTTTATGTTGATTGATATTGTTGATAGGGTTATGTACGGTGAAGTGCTTTGGCATTGTCACCTAGTTTATCTTAGAGACGATCTTATGAATGAAAATCTTCGGCCTCCGATGTTTGAGAGGCGTCTTTGGCATCTTCTCCCCTAGCAGCTTTTGCTTAGGCCCTACATCACGTCCTACATTAGCCACGTTTCTAAAAACGTTTTGCCAAGTGCGTGCATCATATTCTAAGCTACTCTTCGTTTATGGATTATCTAGCTATCAATAAACGAACTCTGGTCACGAAGTTGAACACCTTTTGATTTTGGGCATTCTGCTGGAGTGGACGATCTTTTTGATAGTTTACTAATCACATAATGTCTTGTATTCCCTGCTCGCTCAGCTCACCTTGCGTTAAGTCTTGACTGGTGCATAAATACCAGTTAAGCCATGGCCAGCATTACGATCTAGCTCCAAGAAGGCCTCTGCCTATCGGAGTTCCAACTTCTCTAAGAGTTTGCGGAAAAACCTCCTAAACGGCCGCGATTTTCCCTCCTGAGAGCTCATCACGCTCCGATCGGGGTCGTTTTCAGCCTTTCATCGGACCAGGAGGCCTGATTTCAGGCGATTTACCCCGTTGGGGCTCCCTGATCCCTGCCGCTTGGCCACACCTCTGGGCAACCGGCTGTTCATGCCGCCGCCATCGCCGGTTTGAGCAGGTTGCCCAGGCGGATCAGGTTGTAGGCGATCACATGCAGGCCAAACACTGCACTCACCTTTTCGGTGCCGCTCAGCTTGAATTGACGCAGGCCGCCCCACTGTTTGATCCAGCCGAACACCTTCTCGATGCCACGGCGAGAGTTGATTGACTTGGCGTAGCCCTGGTGGCGGGTGGTGCGGCCATCGATAGCAGAACCACCACAGCGGGCGGTGTTCTGTGCCACGTGGGGCGTCACGCCGATGCGGCGCATCTCGGCGACAAAGCCCCTGGTGTCGTAGTTCTTGTCGGCACCCAGGGTTTTCTGGTGGGCACCGGGACGATCCGCCGCCATGGCTTTGGCGGCATCCCGCTCCCCGGTGCCCGTAGCTTGCGTCACCTTGCAATTGACGATCAAGGCATGGCGGTTGTCCATGAGCACATGCCCCCGGTAGCTCGGTTGGGCCGGGTGGGCATTGGACTTGCGGGCCAACAAGGCATCGGGGTCACTGCCGGAGCGGTGGGTCTTGTTGCTGAGCTTGATGCCCCTGAAATCTCCTTTGGCCTGCTTCTTGCCGGGCTTTGGAGCGCCAAAAACCTCGCCCGGGCCTGACGGCGGGGGTGGTGGATCGTCCTGACCGTCGATCCGCTCCAGCGAGGCATGGGATGCCCAGGCCTGCAGCAGGCTTCCATCAACAGAAAAATGCTCGTCGTTGAGCAGCGGCTTGACCTGTGGAGCGCCCATCAGCTTCTCGAGGAAACGCCCCTTCACCTGATCATTGAGGAGGCGCTCCCTGTTTTTGGTGAATGTGGTGGGACGCCAGATCCACTCATCCTTGCCCAGGCCTACAAACCAGCGGAACAGCAGGTTGTAGTGCAGCTGCTCGAGCAACAGCCGCTCGGAGCGGATCCCGTAGAACGCCTGTAGCAACGAGGCCAGCAGCAGCTGCTCGGGCGGTACCGAGGGCCGACCTTCTGCGGCATACAGCGCGCAAAAGGTGGGATTGAGGGGATCGAGGGCTTGATCCGCCAGTTTCCGGATCCGCCGCAGCGGATGACTGGCCGGGATCCGCTCCTCCATCGACACGTAGGAGAACAGGGATTCACTGCGCTCCCGGTGACCTCGCATCTGGGCTGGGCAGTTGGCCCATTTTCGCGCAGGCCTGGTTTTCCAGCAAACTCCTAAGGCACTGGCTAGCAATGTGAGTCAGTCCTAGGAGTTTGTCGCACATAGATCGGCAGCCAGCCTCTCCACAGACGCCCTGAAATCTGCCCAGATCCCAGTGGCTGCAATGGATCTGGGCGATAAACTGGGGCATGCAGAAGCGAAAGACCTTCCGACCCTGGCAGCCGGAGCAGACCACCCTGCTGCCGCCGTCACCCCGTGAGTGGCTCTCAGAAGACCACCAGGTGTATTTCCTGCTGGATCTGGTGGATGAGCTGGATCTCTCAGAGATCCTGATACCTGCTCAGGCCAAGGATCCCAGAGGCGAGAAGGGATTTGACCCGCGGATGATGACGATGCTGCTGCTCTACG
>JBIIND010000198.1:0-4170 GCA_044337665.1 Cyanobium sp. | reverse complement strand
GCTGCTGGTGGGGGCCGGCCTGATCTGGCTGGGCCAGAGCCGCAGCTTCGGCTCGATCCAGCAGGCCCTCGCCCCGGAAAAGGACACCCTGCTGGTGGACGCTCTGCTGGCCCAGCGACGCCTGAACCGGGGCCCGAGCATCGTGGCGATCGGCGGCGGCACCGGCCTCTCCACCCTGCTCAGCGGGCTGAAGCGCTACAGCAGCAACATCACCGCCATCGTCACCGTTGCCGACGACGGGGGCAGCAGCGGCGTGCTGCGGCGGGAATTCGGCATGGCCCCCCCCGGCGACATCCGCAACTGCCTGGCGGCCCTCGCCCGCGAGGAGCCCCTGCTCACGCGCCTGTTCCAGTACCGCTTCAAGTCCGGCAGCGGGTTGGAGGGCCACAGCTTCGGCAACCTCTTCCTCACCGCCCTCACGGCGATCACCGGCAGCCTCGAATCGGCGATCACCGCCTCCAGCCGCGTGCTGGCGGTGCAGGGGCAGGTGGTGCCCGCCACCAACGCGGACGTGCGGCTCTGGGCAGAGCTGGAGAACGGTGAGCGGATCGAGGGGGAATCGCGCATCGGCCACGCCCCCAGCCCGATCGTGCGGCTCGGCTGCATCCCGGAGCGTCCGCCGGCCCTGCCCCGCGCCCTGGAGGCGATCGCCCACGCCGATCTGATCGTGCTCGGGCCGGGCAGCCTCTACACCTCCCTGCTGCCCAACCTGCTGGTGCCGGAGCTGGTCTCGGCGATTCGCCGCAGCAAGGCCCCGCGCCTCTACATCTGCAACCTGATGACCCAGCCTGGCGAAACGGATGGCCTTGATGTGACCGGCCACCTGCGGGCGATCGAGGCCCAGCTCGCCAGCCTCGGCGTCAATGAACGACTGTTCGGGGCCGTGCTCGCCCAGGAGGAGCTGGAGAATTCCCCCCTGGTGGCGAGCTACCGCCAGCGGGGTGCCGCGCCGGTCGTCTGTGACGTGCGAGCTCTGACGGCCCAGGGCTACGAGGTGATGCTGGCCCCCCTGCAGGGAGCCCGGCCCAGCGCCACCCTTCGCCATGAACCCCGGGCGGTGGCCCAGGCCGTGATGCGCTTCTACCGGCGTCACCGCCGCGACCGGACTCAGTAGGCGTCCTGCATCTCGTAGAAATCGGGCTGCACGTAGTCCTTGCGCAGCGGCCAGCCCTTCCAGTCTTCGGGCATCAGCAGGCGCTTGGGGTGGGGATGGCCGGCGTAGGCGATGCCGAACATGTCGAAGGTTTCGCGCTCCTGCCAGTCCGCGCCATGGAACAGGCCATAGAGGCTCGGGATCGAGGGGATCCCCTCCCGTGCCACCGCCACCTTCAGGCGCACCTCATCCGGGCGCAGGTCGGCCGCCAGGGCGGCACCCGGGGCCAGGGCGCCCACCTTCTCCGCCAGGCTGGCCAGCCGGATCAGGTGGTAAAAGCTCACCAGCTGGCCGCCGGGGCCCTCGTCGATGCCGCCCTGGCACTGCAGGTAGTCAAAACCCCAGGCCTTCAGGGCGGTGGCCACCAGGGGAAGGGCCTCCGCCTCGATGCCCAGCACCTCCACCCCGAGGTGGTCGGGGCCGAGCGATTGGTGGTCGAAGCCCTGGGCGCTCAGCCAGGTGCTCACCGGTCCCGGGGCCGGTGCGACGGGCTCAAGGGCGGCGCCGGACTCGGGTGGGGGAGTGGTTTCAGGCATCGGCGGAGGGGGTGGAAGGGGTCGGAGCCGGCACGGGTTCGGCGCTGACGGCGGCGGCAGCGCCCACCGGCAGGGCGGCGGAGGCGGCCAGGGCGGCCTTCTGGGTTTCGGCCCGCAGATAGGCCCCGGTGATCAGGGGTTCCACCCGCTTCATCTGATGGGGCACGGTCACATAGCGATGGGTGGGGCGCAGGCGGCCGCGTTCGGCAAGCGCCTCATTGCCCACCTTCTTGCGCAGCTTGATCACGGCGTCGAAGATCGCCTCCGGCCGCGGCGGGCAGCCGGGCAGGTAGAGATCCACCGGGATCAGCTTGTCCACCCCCCGCACGGCGGTGGTGGAGTCGGCGGAGAACATGCCGCCGGTGATCGTGCAGGCCCCCATCGCGATCACGTACTTGGGTTCGGGCATCTGCTCATAGAGCCGCACCAGCGCTGGCCCCATCTTCATCGTGACGGTGCCGGCGACGATCAGCAGGTCGGCCTGGCGGGGGCTGGAGCGCGGCACCAGGCCGAAGCGGTCAAAGTCGAAGCGGGAGCCGATCAGGGCGGCGAATTCAATGAAACAGCAGGCCGTTCCATAGAGCAGGGGCCAGAGGCTGCTCAGCCGAGCCCAGTTGTGGAGGTCATCCAGGCTGGTGAGGATCACGTTCTCTGACAGGTCGCTGGTGACCGTGGGGGGCCCCATCGGGGCGCAGCTGGCGGCGCGCAGGTCGCGCAGGGCGTTGGCGGAGAGGGATTCGGGGGGGGTCATGGGGTCAGCTCCATTCGAGGGCGCCCTTCCGCCAGGCGTAGGCCAGGGCGAGCACGAGGATGGCGATGAACACCAGGGCCTCGATGAAGGCGAGCAGGCCGAGGCGATGGAAGGCCACCGCCCACGGATACAGGAAAACGGTCTCGACATCGAAGATGACGAAGACCAGGGCGAACATGTAATAGCGGATGTTGAACTGGATCCAGGCGCCGCCGATGGGCTCCATGCCAGATTCATAGGTGAGCTCCCGCTCGCCGGCGCGGCTCTTCGGGGAGAGCAGCTTGTTGGCCACCAGGGCCAGTACGGGCACCGCCGCGGAGATCAGCAGGAAGCCGAGGAAGGCGTCGTAGCCCGAGAGCACGAACATGCGGCGGGATCCAAGTCGCCGCGCAGTCTGGCACCCACGCCCTGGAGTTGACGGATCGCGGGGGCGCGATCGATAGAGTTCGAGTGCCCCCGTATGGCCCAGGGATGAGCACGGACGCGCCCACCGACCCACCCGAGGCCCCCGCCGAGGTCCCTGCGGAGGAGGTTTCTGCCGAGGTCCCCGCCGAGGTTTCCGCCGAGGTCGCCGCCGCCAGCGATCCGGAGACCCACCGCCACGAATGCCGCAGCTGCGGCTTTGTGTATGACCCCGCCGAAGGGGTGCGCAAGCTGGCCATCGCCCCCGGCACCCCCTTCAGCGCCCTCGATCCCCTCAGCTTCCGCTGTCCGGTGTGCCGCAGCCGGGTCGGCGCGTTCAAGGACATCGGCCCGCGCAACAAGCCCAGCGGCTTCGAGGAGAACCTCAACTTCGGTCTCGGCGTCAACCGGCTGACCCCGGGCCAGAAGAATGTGTTGATCTTCGGCGGTTTCGCCCTGGCGATCGCTTTCTTCCTCTCGCTCTACTCCCTGCGCTGATGACCGCCCCGAACCGCTTCCTTTCCTCCCTGCTGAGCCTCGCGCTCACGGTCGTTCTCGGGTTCGGCCTCGGCGGCTGCGTCACCACCGGCCTGCCGGCCGCCACCGCCAGCCCCTGGCAGCCGGTGGCCCTCTCCACCACCGCCAACCCCCTGGATGTGGCCTTCCGCGACGATCGCCACGGCTTCCTGGTGGGCAGCAACCGCCTGATCCTGGAAACCGACGATGGCGGTGCCAGCTGGCAGGAGCGCGCCCTCGACCTGCCGGAGGAGGAGAACTTCCGGCTGATCAGCATCGATTTCCGCGGCGACGAGGGCTGGATCGTCGGCCAGCCCGGCCTGCTGCTGCACACCACCGACGGGGGCCAGCAGTGGAGCCGCCTCTTCCTCGACACCAAGTTGCCCGGGGAGCCCTACCTGGTCACCGCCCTCGGCCCGAAGCAGGCCGAGCTGGCCACCAACGTGGGCGCCATCTACCGCACCGCCGACGCCGGCTCCAGCTGGCAGGCCCTGGTGGGCGACGCCGCCGGCTCCATCCGCGACCTGCGCCGCGGCGACGACGGCCGTTACGTGAGCGTCAGCAGCCTCGGCAACTTCTTCGCCACCTGGGATCCGGGCCAGGCGAGCTGGCAGGTGCACCAGCGGGTGAGCAGCCAGCGGCTGCAGTCGATGGGCTTCCAGCCCGACGGTGAGCTGTGGATGGTGGCCCGTGGCGCCCAGATCCGCCTCAACAGCGAACCGGGCAACGTGGAGGCCTGGGGCCGGGCGATCATCCCGATCACCAACGGCTACGGCTACCTCGACATGGCCTGGGATCCCCAGGGCACCCTC
>JBIIND010000389.1:0-4187 GCA_044337665.1 Cyanobium sp. | reverse complement strand
CACATCCCAGCTGGAGGAGGCCAGCAGCCGCCTGGCGGAGCTGGAGGAAGAACACGGCGGCGACGAGGGGGCGTTCGCCGAGCTGGAGAAGCTCAACAAGTGGACCGTGAGCGCCCGCATTAAGGACCTCCGCCGGGATCCGGAAGCCACCGATGAGCTTTTTGCTCTGCGGGAGTGGCTGCTGCTGACAGAAGCAGAACCCAAGAACAAGCGCGCCCTCAAGGCGGCCGAAGCCGACCTTGACGACCATGCCTACGGCCACTACGACAGCCTCACCGATGCGGAGGTGCGCGAGCTGGTGGTTAACGGCAAGTGGCTCGCCACCTTGGAGCAGGCGGTAGCCGCGGAAGTGGAACGGGTAAGCCAGCAGCTCACCAGCCGCCTCAAGCAGCTGGGCGAGCGCTACGGCGAGGCGCTACCGCAGATCAGCGTTCGGGTGGAGGAACTTGAGGCGAAGGTCGCCGGCCACTTGGAGCGGATGGGGTTCACATGGAACTGAAGCCGGGCTATAAGCAGACCGAGGTGGGGGTGATCCCGGAGGAATGGGAGATTTGCCCGGTAGAGAAGAAGGGTCTAGTAACGGCTGGGAAGGCTCTAGCTGTTCATGCCCCTGGTGAGCAGAGGCCATACCTCCGGACGAAGAATGTTTTTGATGGGCGCATTGACATCGACGATGTCCTGACAATGCCCATGACAGAAGAACAATTTGCGCAGTTCCAATTGCGTCATGGCGACGTCCTGCTCAACGAAGGCCAAAGCCTTGAGCTCGTTGGAAGATGCTCGATCTACAAGGATGAGTATTCATTCCCATGCGCAATTCAAAATGCGTTATTACGCTTTAGACCTAGGGGCGGAACATCAGCGTCTTTCGCCTCCCATCTATTTCGGAATTGCCAGAAAACGGGGATCTTTGCAAAAATTGCGCTTCAGACCACATCCGTCGCTCATCTTGGAAGCTCACGGTTCGCAAGCCTTAGGCTTGCTTGGCCTACCACTAACGAACAAATAGCCATTGCGGCGGCCCTAGACGATATTGATCACCTGATCAAGTCGCTGGATGATCTCATTACGAAAAAGCGTGGCATCAAGCAGGCCGCCATGCAGGAGCTGCTGACCGGCAAGCGGCGGCTGCCGGGGTTTGAGGGGGAGTGGGAGGTGTTCAGCCTGGGATCAGTAGCATCCATGAATAGCGGAGGAACTCCACCTACAGGCAGAGATAATTATTATGGTGGCGGCATCCCTTGGGTCTCAATATCTGACATGACTTCAGGCGGGAAATTTATTTCAGAGACTGAGCGGTCGTTGTCAGAAGCAGGCCTCACGAATTGTTCCGCAAGGCGGTTTCCGGCTGGGACAGTGCTATATGCCATGTACGCATCGCTAGGAGAGTGTGGCATTGCAGCCATCGAAGTGACGACAAGCCAAGCAATTCTTGGGATACGCCCCGGATCTTCGCTTCACAACGAATTCCTTTATTACTATCTAACCTGGATTCACGACAGAGTGAAGCTTATGGGTCAGCAAGGGACACAGTCGAATCTAAACAAGCGAATTGTCCAGGGGTTCACCTTGAAGCTACCGGACAGGGCAGAGCAAATAGCTATTGCCAATGTTCTTGGTGAAATCGATCAAGAACTGGATACGATAGACCTCAAACTCCAGAAGATACGAGCAATGAAATCAGGAATGATGCAAGAACTCCTCACCGGCCGCATCCGCCTGCAATGACACACCACCGCATCCCCGCGCCCCGATCAGCCCAGCTGGTAGCGCTGGCGGTTGTGGTGGGTTTGGCTACCCTGCAGCCAGCCATGACTCCGTCAAAAACAGCGCCTCTAAACTGAAGCCATCCCCATGCTGATCCGTGAGCTTCACATCCAGAACTTCCGCCGCTTCGAAGACCTTAGGGTGACTTTCGAGAAGGATTTGACGGTGCTCGTGGCTCGAAATGGCCATGGTAAAAGCAGCATCCTTGAGGCGATCACAATCCTGCTAGGCCCTTTTGTTGGTGCGTTTGATCTTGGCCGAGCCAAAGGCCTTACTGCACGTGATGCTCGATGTAGTTTGACCTCTAGCACGATGGAACCACGCCAAAGCTGGCCGGTACGTGTTGAGGGCATGATTGAGTATACTGATGCATCGCTACGTCCAGAGCTTATGGAATCAATATGCTCAAAGGAGAGGATAACGCTTTCAGCCACTATTGCACGTGAACTCGTTGGCCTAAAAAGTCGAACCACCATGCGAGACGCTTCCGAGTTGTCTTTACATGGCAAGGATCTACAGGCATCGATTCACCGAGCCGACGAGGTTGTGCTGCCCGTCATTGCTTATTATGGAACTGGCCGGCTTTGGAAGGCTCACAAAAATATCCAGCGCAAACAAGTACTGACCCAGAATCGGTCGCTCGGATATGAAGACTGCCTGTCACCTGCTTCCAACTTTGTCCAGGTGCAACAATGGATGGACCGGGCTAACCGGGCCAGAAACCAGGAACAAGAACGGAAAGAGGGTGAACTTTGGGGCCCTCGTCTCCAAGGAATTCAAAAGGCTGTTGATTCCGTCCTTGCAGAAGACGGCTGGTCACAGTTCGCCTACAGCTATGACTACGAGGAGCTTTCCATGGTCCACACTGATCATGGCCGGCTTGCCGTGAGTCAGATGAGTGATGGTGTGCGGGGTGTTGTGTCTCTAGTTGCCGATCTGGCGTTTCGGTGTATGCGGCTCAATAGTCCAATGGGTGAAGACGCGGTTCTGGCAACGAAGGGGATTGTCTTGATTGACGAAGTAGACCAACATCTTCACCCAGGCTGGCAGCAGCGGATCCTTCACGCGATTCGCCAAGCATTTCCCAATGTTCAGTTCATCGTCACAACCCATAGTCCTGAGGTGTTGACAACGGTGGAATCGCGGCAGATTCGCATCCTCAGTGATGGCAAGTGCTATGGAGCACCTGCAGGTACCTTGGGAGCGGAGAGTTCACGTCTCCTGCAGACCGTACTTGGTCTTAAAAATCTCCGGCCACCGGTGAGTGAAGTAGCCGAACTCAACGAATACCTTGAATTGGTCTACACGGGCCGCTCGAAGGACCCTCGCGCTTTAGTACTTCGCACAAAGTTGGATCAGCGCTATCAAGGACATGAGCCAGCCCTGCTCGAAGCCGATTTGGTGATCGAGAATCAGGAATGGGAAGCTGCAGCCGCGCCATGAAAAGGGTTCACAAGGCGTCGGCCACTCCAGCCCCGCTCGTTGCCTTTCAGCAAGACGACCCCATGGCAACGTGGGACAAACTCAGAGCCGTGGGCCGTGCGGTCTACGACGAACTCTGCAAAACGCTGCAAACCGATCAGGCTGGCCTCTGTGCCTATTGCGAACTTGCGGCAACCAAGGAGGCGAATTCCTTGCAGGTTGAACATATCGTTGCCAAGTCCTACCAAGATCCTGCCTGTAACTGGGCCTTGCACTGGCCCAGTATGCTGGCCGTCTGCACAGGAGGCTCGCGATGGGCTGGAGAGGGAGAGCAAGAGAAAGCTCGCTATCTCGAACCGCTCCGAGATAATCTGAGCTGCGACCAGCACAAAAACCATCGCGTCAATACCGGTTTACTCGGCGAAGACAGCAGAGGTTTCATCGTCAACCCTTTGGACCTGCCTGCTTTTCCGCCACTGGTGGCCGTTTTGCATGATGGGCGCCTGATCCCCCATCCCGATGCCTGTGCAGCGGTTGAGATCAGCCCAAACGCTTACTCCACAACAGAGGAGCTGATTGCCAAGTCGATCGAGCATCTCAATCTGAATTGCGTTCGGCTCTGTCTGGCACGTTTAGAAGCAGCCAAGAATGTGGCAGCAGAATTGAAAAAGGCCAGAGCCGAATCACTCTGCCCCAGGTTCCTGAGCTTGCGCAATGGGCGCCGGCGGCAGTTTTTCACGGTCTATCGTTGTCGGCTGGGGCAGGCAGCAGAGGCCTACTTGGCTGCATCAGGGTTTCGGGGTTGGCCATGAAGATCTCCACCATCCTCGACCCCATCAACAGACGTCACATGGCCCTGCCCGAAGTCCAGCGGGGTTCCCTCTGGAATCGTGACCAGGTGCGAGCTCTGTTCGATTCCCTCTACAAGCGCCACCCTGTCGGTGGACTGCTGGTCTGGGCCACAGAGTCCCAGACCGCCACCCATCGCGGGGATGGCC
>JBIIND010000008.1:0-13625 GCA_044337665.1 Cyanobium sp. | reverse complement strand
TCGTCTCGCGAAAGATCACGCAGCCGGATCCGGTGGCGTTCACAAAGGAGAGTTCGCTTCCCATGGGTATTGCGTGACGGGACCGTACCTGTCTACAACCCTTTTCACGCTCTCCCGTGTGTGTGAGAGCTGACAACACAGAACGTAAACACTGGGGCTGATTTCTTTATACCGTCTTCCGATTTGACCCCAGACCGGCCTGCAGCCGGTCCCCCTCCTGCACCCCGAGTTGCTGCAGCAGCCGCCCCCCCTCCGCGGCGGCTTTCCCCTCCAGTTGGCCCGCCCTCACCAGCAGCGGGCAGCCCCCCGTCGCCACCACCAGCCCCACCTCCTTCACCACCTCCAGCACCGTCCCCGCCGGCGCCGCCCCGGCCGCTCCCCACCGTTCCGCCAGCTCCCCCCCCTCGGGGCTCAGTTCATCCGCCAGCCGCCGCACCAACGGCTCGCTGGCCAGCAGCTTCAGCCGGCGCCCCTGCCAGCTGGCCTGGGCCTGGGGGTGGAGCGCCAGGATGCGGCGGTGCAGCTCCAGCGCCGGGGCGTTCCAGTCGATCCGGGCATCCTCCGGCTGGAGCCGCCGGGCGTAGGTGATCCCCTCCTCCGCCTGGGGGCGCAGCCCCAGGCGCGCCCAGCGTTCCGCCTCCGCTCCGGCGCCCGCCGCCCCGATCCGCGGCAGGGCCTCCACCAGCAGCTCCGCGGTGAGTGCGGCCAGGCGGGCCCCCAGCTGGCTGGCGTTCTCCAGCA
Organism: Cyanobium sp.; assembly: GCA_044337665.1. Lineage (GTDB taxonomy): Bacteria > Cyanobacteriota > Cyanobacteriia > PCC-6307 > Cyanobiaceae > Cyanobium. The sequence goes on along the minus strand of JBIIND010000008.1, from coordinate 12,884 downwards.
GGCCGATCGCCACCTCCTGCTCCAGCAGCACCGGGCCGGTGTCGAGACCCTCCTCCATCGCCATGATCCCCACCCCACTGCGGCGGTCGCCCTCCAGCAGCGCCCACTGGATCGGCGCCGCCCCGCGCCAGCGCGGCAGCAGCGAACCGTGGCCGTTCCAGCAGCCCAGCGGCGGGGCCCCCAGCACCTCGGGCGGCAGGATCTGGCCGAAGGCCACCACCACCGACAGGTCTGGCGCCAGGGCGGCCAGCACCGCCTGGCACTCCGGATCGCGGCGGATCCGCTCGGGGGTGAACACCGGCAGGTTCAGCTCCATCGCCCGCGCCTTCACCGCGGACGCTTGCCGCGCCCCGCCCCGGCCCCGCCGCCGGTCGGGCTGGCTCACCACCCCCACCAGCTCATGCCCCGCGGCCACCAGCGCCTCCAGGCTGGGCACGGCATAGGCGGGGGTGCCCCAGAACAGAACCCTCATCCCCCCGATCCGCTCAGGCGTCGCCGGTGATGCTCAGCCCGTCCACCCACACCCAGGGGCAGAGGCCGTCGGGGGTGATCTTCGCCTCCCCTTCAAAGCCCACGATGCCCTTCAGCACCGCCCGGATGTCGCCGGCGACGGTGGCCGCCTCGATCGAGCGCTGCACGCCATCGCGGATCAGCCAGCCGTCGAAGGGCAGGGAGAAGGATCCCTGGCTTGCCTTCACGCCCGCGTGCAGGGCGGAGAGGGAGTCGATCACCACCAGGCCCCGGCTGTCGCCGGCCCGCTCCCCGTCGGCGGCGAAGCGATCCAGGCCCCTGGCCCCGCCGTCGCTGCCGGGGGTGGGGCCCACCTCAAACCAGTCCGGCCCGACCGACACCTTGGCCCCCATCCCCGCATGGCCCGTGGGCTCCACCCCAAAGGCCCGCGCCGTCGCCTCCGAATGCAGGAAGTGGCGCAGCACGCCCCCCTCCAGCAGGGTGAGGCGGCGGGTGGGGGTGCCCTCCCCATCGAAGGTGGCGGCCCCGATGTTGCCGGGGTGCAGGCCGTTGTCCTGCAGGTTGAGGAACGGCACCGCCAGGGCTTCCCCCAGACTTTCCCGCCGGCTCAGGCTCACGCCGTCCAGCACCGCCCGGGCGTTGAACATGCTGCTGAACGCGCCCAGCAGGTCGAGGAACGCCTCGGGACTGAACACGCACGTGTAGCGGCCGGTGCTGATCGGCGCGTAGTCGAGGTGGGAGATGGTGCTCTCCGCCGCCTCGTCGATGCAGCCGGCGATGTCGAGGGCGTCGGCCCCGTAGGCCAGCCGCACCGCGCCGCTGCTGCGGGGTTTGCGACCGGTCTCCTCCGCCCGGGCATAGAGGTAAAGGCTTGCCGTGGAGAGACGCTGCTGCCGGCAGGCACCCTCGCTGTTCAGGTAGATCCGCTCGCTGGAGCGTTGGGCCAGCCCGTTGTACGGAACCGTCTGGATGGCCGGATGGCGCGCCAGCAGCTCCCGCTCCGCCCCCCGCAGGGTTTCCAGCAGGGTGAGGATGCTGCGGGGTTCGTGCAGGGGCTGGTGCACCTCCGCCAGCGGTGCGGTCGCCAGGGGGGAAAAGCAGGGGATGTCGTCGGGATTGCCGAAGGCGCTCGCGGCCTGCGCTCCGGCCAGGGCGCGGCGCAGGCCGTCATCGCTCAGGTCGGAGGTGCTCGTGATCCCCACCAGCCCCTCCCCATTCCAGACCCGCACCGTGATGGAGCTGCGCTGGGCCCCCTTCATCTGCTTCGCCTCCCCCCGGTCCACCTGCACCGAGGTGTCGGTGCTGCAGGCGGCCCCCAGATCCCAGCGGCCAACCCCTTCCGCGTCCGCCAGGCTCTCCAGCCGAGCCCGCAGCACGGTCGCGTCAAGCGTGGATCCCATGCTCAGCGTCCCCCCACCGTGATCGATTCCACCTTGATGTGCGGCTGCCCCACGGTCACGTACACGCTGCCGCTCACCGATCCGCAGAAGCCCGCCGCCAGTTCCAGGTCGTTGGCGCACATCGAGATGCGGGGCAGCACCTCCTTGGCCTCGCCGATCAGGGTGGCCCCCTTCACCGGGCGGGTGAGAACCCCGCCCTCGATCCAGTACCCCTCCTCCACCGCGAAGTTGAACTGACCGGTGGGGCCCACGCTGCCGCCCCCCATCGACTTGCAGTACAGCCCCCGTTCCACCGAGGCGATCAGCTCCTCGGGGCTGTGGGGCCCTGCGGCGATGTAGGTGTTGCGCATGCGGCTGGCGGCCGCGAAGGAGTGGCTCTGGCGCCGGCCGCTGCCGGTGCGGGGATGGCCGGTGCGCAGCTCGCCGGCCCGGTCGCTCAGGAACGCCCGCAGCACGCCCCCCTCGATCAGCACCGAGCGCTGCGGCTCCATGCCCTCGTCATCCATGGACAGCGACCCGAAGGCCCCGTCGCTCAGCCCTTCGTCGATCGCCGTCACCGCTTCGTGGGCGATCGGCTCGCCCACCTTGTCGGCGAACGGGGTGGTGCCCCGCTCCACCTGGGTGGTCTCGAGCAGGTGGCCGCAGGCCTCATGGAAGATCACCCCCCCGAAGCGGTTGGCCAGCACCACCGGCAACTGGCCCGCTTCCACGTAGTCGGCGTAGAGCATGGTGGCGGCGCTGGCGCACAGATCCTGGGCGGATTCCTCCGCATCCCAGGCCCGCAGGGCCTCGGGCCGGTCGCTGGTGCCGTAGCGCCGGCCCAGGCTCGCCCGGTGCTCCCCATCCGCCGCCAGCACATTCAGCCCCAGCGACTGGTGCAGCCGCACATCGCGGGCGAAGGTGCCATCGCTGGCGGCCACCAGCACCTCCTGCCAGTCGCGGGAGTAGTTGCCGCGGCGGGCCTGCAGGTGGCGGCCGTGGCGCTGCAGGCGATCGGTGCCCAGCAGCAGTTTTTCGGTGGCCTCCCGCAGATCCGGACAACGGCTCAGCCAGTCGTCCTTGCCCTGGCCGTGGTCACGCAGCTCCGGCAGCCCCGCGAAGCCGTTGGCGCCGCCCCCGCTGGGGCGGATCAGGCCCAGCATCCCCAGGGCCTGGTCGAGGGCGTCGAACAGGCCGCTGGCGCTCAGGTCGTTGGTGGAGACGAAGCCATCCCGGGCCCCCAGGAACACCCGCAGGCCGGCCCCCATGCCGAAGGCGGGGCTCACGCTGGTGATCGCCTCCTGTTCCGCCAGCACGCCGAGATGGTCGGTGCGCTCCAGGAACACCTCCACCAGGTTGGCCCCGGCGGCCCGGCCGGCGGCCAGGAGCGGTTCGAGGCGGCTGCGCCAGAGGGGATCGCGCCAGCTGGCTGTGGTCGGGGCCTGGCCCCGCTGTGGCTCTGCGGTGACGGTCAAGGGGAGATCAACGGACGGCGGGTTGGAAACGCTCGCTGCGGATCGGAGCCATCAGGAACAGCTTCGCCATCTGCAGGCCATTGCCCACCCAGTGGGGCAGCTTGCGCAGCAGCTTGAGGGGCGCCGGCGAACCGCTCGCGTCGGCCGCGCTGAGGGCGTCGTTGTTCTGCACCAGCCGCTCCAGACCCTCCCAGAAGTGGGGGTTGGCCACATCCAGCACCACGGGGAAGATGCGGGCGGAGGTTTCGTTGGTCTTCTCGATCACCAGGCGGTCGTAGCTGCGGGCATCGAGACCGAGGGATTCGTAGAACTCCTTGCGCGCCACATCGCGCACATACATCGTGGCGAAGACCGCCAGCAGGAAGAAGCGGCACCACAGGCGCGCACGCCAGCCGCTCACGGTGCTGGGCTGGGCCTTCATCAGGGCATCGAAGAAATCACCGTGGCGATTTTCGTCCTGGCACCAGTTTTCGAAGAAGTTGAAGATCGGGAAGATCTTGCTCTCCGGATGCTGCTCCAGGTGGCGGTAGATGGTGATGTAGCGCCAGTAACCAATCTTTTCGGAGAGATAGGTGGCGTAGAAGATATAGGCGGGCTTGAAGAAGGTATAGGCCTTGTGGGAGGTGAGGAAGCCCAGGTCGAGCTGCAGGCCGAAATCGGCCATGGCCTTGTTGAGGAAGCCGGCGTGGCGGGCCTCATCGCGGGCCATGTGGGCGAAGCATTCCGCCAGCAGCGGGTTTTTCTGCTTGATGCGACGGCTGAGTTCCTTGTAGAGCAGGAAACCGGAAAATTCGGAGGTGCAGCTCTGCTCCAGAAATTCCACAAACACCTGGCGGGTTTGCGGGTCGAGCTTCTCGGCGGCACCGATGAATTCGTCGTTGCGGACGAAATGGTGACGGTTGTAATCCTTGCGGAACTCCTCGCAGATCGCCTCCAGCTCCGCCCGGTTCGGCTGCAGATCCATCGCCGCCATCGCCTCGAAGTCGGTGGTGTAGAAGCGGGGCGTCAGGATCGTGTCCTTCACCGGCTCCTTGATCACCGGCGCCTCAGGGCTGCCCACGGCGATGGGTTGACCTAGGGCGGAGGAGACTGGGCTGGCAGGGGTAGCGGCGGTGGAGGTGGCGGCGGGAGGCACCATCGGGGCGGCTCGGCGGTGGAGCTGATGGGGGCATCGTAGGGGGCCCGGCGCCGCCACCGGGTGGACTGTGAAGTTGGCGCGGAGGTTGGTGCGGTTCAGTTCGGACCCAGCCATTTCTGGCCGTTGAGCCGCTGCACCAGCCGCGACACCAGCAGCGCCAGGGTCATCTTCTTCTCATCGATCAGGAATGACTCCAGCAGGCTGGGGCTGGCCCCCGCCTCCGCCACGGCGATGGTCTTGGCCGAGCCGATGTCCGGTTTGGTGAAGCAGAGCCAGAAGCGGCGCTCCCCCGGCAGCTCGCCGGTCACCATCCAGCAGTCGGAGCCCACCACGGGCATCGGCCCCTGGCGGAACGCCAGCTCGGGCGCCGGACCGCCGTAGCTCTGCACCTCCTTCGCCAGGGCGGGGAGCAGCACCTGGGGGATGAAGGTTTCGAAGGGCTGGTCCTCCACGGCGGGGGGCTTGGCCTTCGCCGCGGGCTTCGCGGCGGCGGGGGCCTCGGCGGGGGTGCCGCTGGAGGCCGGGGGGGTGGGGTTGGTGCTCACCGCGGCTGGGTTGAGTACGGTGCCGCGGACTCTAGGCAGCGCCGCGGCGAATGCCGAACGCGCGGGGCTTCTTCACCAGTCCTCGCTCCCCGCCGCCCCCCATTCATCCCCCGCGGCCACGGGTTCCGGTTCCCGTTCCCGTTCCCTTTCCCGTTCCCGTTCCCGTTTGGCGGTGGGCGGCTCGGCTGCGGGGGCGCTGCCCTGGCCGCGCCGCAGCACCCGGAACGGCACGGCCACCGTCGGCGCCGGTTCCCCCGGCGCCCGACTGCCGCCCACCGCGGCCCAGTCCGGCGGAGGGGACTCCCGCCATCGCCGCCGCTGCACCGGCTCCCGCTCCCGTTCCAGCTCCTCCCCGTCCTCCCACGCTTCGGCGGCGGCCCCGTCGGGGCGCCGCCGAACCTGGCGCCGCAGGGGGGGAGCCCCCTGCCCCTGCCCCAGGGCCAGGGCCGTGGCTCCCGCGCTCAGGGCGGCTCCCCCGGCCCCGGCCAGGGCGATCCAGGCCCCCAGGGGCAGGGCGCCAGAGCTCCAGGTGAGCAGCCGCAGGGCGACCCGGGGCCGCGGGTTCAGGGCGGCCACCAGCAGCAGGGCCAGCAACGGCGCGAGCAGGGGCACGGGCAGCAGGCGGCGAAGCACGGCGTGGCTCAGGCGGAGGGGCGGCCGATCGGGCCCTGCCAGCGCCGCAGATCCCCCAGGGACAGCCCCAGGTTGTCGAAGACCCGGATCACCAGGAAGTCCACCATCTCCTCCAGGCTCGTGGGCCGGTGATACCAGGCGGGGACGGGCGGTGCGATGCGGGCGCCGGCCTCCGCCAGCGCCGTGAGGTTGCGCAGATGCACCAGGTTCCAGGGCAGCTCCCGCGGGGCGATCACCAGCGGCCGCGATTCCTTGAGGTGCACGTCGGCGGCCCGCTCGATCAGGTCGAGGGCGACGCCGCTGGCGATCCGGCCCACGGTGCCCATGCTCGCCGGCAGGATCACCATCCCCCGGCTGGGACTGCTGCCGCTGGCGATCGCCGCCGCCTGGTCGCTCCAGCGGTGGCAGCGCAGCCAGCCGTCCCCACAGCCGGTGCGCTGCCGCCAGAAGAGCTCCTGGGCGGCCGGATCCCCCGGCACCGTCACCCCCAGCTCCGCCTGCCACACCAGCATGGCGCCCCGGCTCACCACCAGCTCCACGGGCACCGAGGCCTGCAGCAGCAGCTGCAGCGCCCGCTCGGCCAGGGGCTGGCCGGAGGCCCCGGAGATGGCGAGGACCACCGGCTCGGAAGTGGGGGCCATGGGCTCGTCTCAGTCCGCGTAGAGAACGCCGTCGTCGTCGTCGTCAGCCCCGTCGTCCCCATCCCCATCCCCATCCCCATGGCCGTTGGCGCCGAACGGGGACGGCTCCGCGAGCTCCGGCTGGATCACCGCCAGGTCGATCTGGTGCCGCAGGGGGTCCACCTTCTCGATCACCACCTCCACCGGGTCGCCGATCATGTAGGTGCGGCGGAACTTGCGGCCCACCAGTCGGCTCTGGCGCGAGCGGTATTCGTACCAGTCGTCCTTGAGGGAACTCACATGCACCAGCCCCTCCACCTGGGAGGGGGGCACCTCCACGAAGAAGCCATAGCTCTGCACGCCGCTGATCACCCCCGGCAGGGTCTGCCCCACCAGCGATTCCGCGTGGCGGGCCTGGGCCAGGGCCAGCACGTCCTGGCTCACCTCCTGCAGCAGACGGCCGCGGCTGGTGAGCCGCTGGGCCAGGCCCCGCGCCAGGGCCGTCTGGAAGGGGGCCAGTTGGGAGGGGGTGAGCAGGGGCCAGTCCACGGCCCCGTGGCAGCTGTCTTCCGCCAGATCGACGGTGGTGCGATGGCGCACACTCGGCCGGTTCTTGCCCTCCAGCAGCAAATTGATCAGCAGTTGCTGGTTCCACAGGTCGCTGTAGTGGAGGGTGGGAAGGCACCAGGGGGCCACCGCCACCGGTTCGCCCGCCAGGCCGTGGGGGCCGGGCTCGGTGCTCAGCTGCTCCGCCGGCAGGGCGTCCGCCAGCAGCTGCTGCAGCGCCCGGCGCCGGTCCGTGGCCGCGAAGGCGACGGCCATCGCCGCCGCGTCGGCGTTGCCCTCCGCGCCCAGCTCCAGGGGGATCTCCAGGGCCAGCGCCGCCTTGGCCACCTCGTTGAGCTCCTCGGCGTCGGCGGGGGGATGGATGGCGAAGAGGCCGGGCAGCTCCAGGGCCGCCAGGTGCTGACCCAGGCAGCGTTCCGCCAGCAGCACCGCCTCCCGCAAAATCGCCACCGGGTGGCTCTCGGGCAGCTCCACCAGCCAGCCGGCCCCGCAGGCTTCAGGGGCGGGAAGGCGCAGATCCCCCAGGCTGGGCAGGTCGGGCATGGGCAGGTCGAGTTCGATCGCGCCGGTGGCGCGGCGTCGATCCCGCAGCCGGGCGGCCACCCCGATCAGCTGCTCCACCAGGGGAAGGTGGTCCTTGAGCGGCTTGAGCGCCGCCGGCACGGTGCGGGCCCGGGGTTTGCGCTCCGCCAGGGCCGCCAGGGCCCCATCGTCCACCCGGACGTCGGGCCGGATCGTGGTGAGGGAGAAGCGGAAGTGCTCCAGGCTGCCGTCGGCCGCCAGCTCCATCGCCACGGAGAGGGCCGGCGCGCCCATGCCCGGCTGGAAGGCGGCGTCCTTGCTGAGGGCCGGGGGCAGAAGCGGCAGCCAGCGCTGGCCCAGGCAGAGGCTGTCCGCCTGGTCCCGCAGCCAGAGGTCGAGGGCCCCATCCGGGCTCACCCGCTCCGCCACGGAGGGGGCGTGGAGCCACAGCCGCCAGCCGCCCCCCTCCCGCTCCTCCAGGGAGAGGGCCGGCAGGGTCGGGGCGTCCTGCCCCTTCCAACCCACCAGCAGCAGGGTGGGCAGGTCGGTGCGGTCCTCCCGCTCCTTGCCGAGCGCCGTGCGCAGGCCCGCCTTCGGGGCCGCCGGCCGCTCGTGCAGCCGGTGCTTGGCCAGCAGCAGCTCCACGTCGGCCGCCTCACCCCCATGCACCGGCAGGCTGCGGGCGACGTGCCCATGGGCGCCGTACTGGGCGACGGGGAAACGGTCGATCCGCACCTCCACCACCGACTCCTGTTCGGGGTGGAGGTGGACCGCATCGCTGGCGGGAAGCTCGATGCTGGTGAGCAGACGGTCGTCGAGGGGCACGGCCACCAGCCGCTCCTCCTGCTGTTCCACCTGGGCCAGCAGGCTTTCGGTGGTGCGCTCCAGGATGCACTGCACCGCCCCCTCCGGCGAGCGGCGGCGGCCCCCTTCCCGGGTGAGGCGCACCAGCACCCGGTCGCCGTTCCAGGCGTGGTTGATCTGGTGATCGCGGATGTAGATGTCCTCGCCGCCGTCCTCGCGCAGGGCGAAACAGAAGCCCTTGCTGGAGCAGCGCAGCCGCGCCGGGATCAGCTCCGGCGTCTCCTGCCGCCGCAGGCCGTCGTCCGTCTCCTCGATCAGGGCCAGGCGACTGAGGGCATCGAGGCCGATGCGCAGCCGCTCCCGGTCGTCGGGGGCGGAGAGTCCGAGGGTTTTCTCCAGCTTGGAAACCGGCAGGGGCTCGCTGGTGGAGAGCTGGTCGAGCAGTTCGGCGACCGTGAACTTCATCGGGGGGGGTCGAGCGGGTGAAGCCCTGGGGCCGCGGCGGCAGGGCGGCGGGGGCATGGGGTGAGGGGCGGTGCCGCGGTCGGGAACCCTGGACCGGCTCGATCAGCCTGGCCTGGGGATCCTGCGGCCAGCCGCTCGCCACCCGTGGATGGCACGACTCTAGGGAGTGGGGGTGCCCTTGCCCTCCTCGGCGCCCCGGGAGCGGAGGATCAGGCGGCCCCCCAGGATCAGGAAGCCCACCGAGGCCGCCAGCTGCAGGGCGTCCGGGGGAATCACGCTGGAGAGGGATCCACCGGCGGCGGCCCCCACCAGGCTGGCGAGCACCAGGGCCGCGGCGCTGCCGGCGAACACCGCGCCGGGGCGGGCGGTGGTGCCGCTGATGCTGACGATCGCCAGCTGCGTCTTGTCCCCCAGTTCCGCCAGGAACACGGTGGAGAAGGTGGAGGCCAGCAGGGCAAAGGGCATGGGATCAGGCGGGATGGGGACTCAGGCCGTTCCGGGCGGTGCGGCGAGGGGCACGAGGTGGAGGGCCGCCTGGCGGCCCAGCCACAGGCCCAGGGCCACCATCACCACCCCCGCCAGCCGCTCCAGTTGGTAGGCCGGCATCACGGTGGACAGCCAGCGGCCCAGCAGCACCCCCACCAGGCTGGAGCAGATCAGGGCCAGGGAGGCCCCCACGAACACCACCAGCGGCCGACCGGATTCGGCGGAGAGCAGCAGGGCCGCCAGCTGGGTCTTGTCCCCAAGCTCCGCCAGGAACACCGTGGTGGCGGTGCTCAGGAAAACGCCCAGCCAGCCGGCCGCGGGTTCGGCGGTCGCATCGCTCGGGGCGCCCTCGGGGGATTCGCTCATGGCTGCTGGCGGATGGCTCGCAGGAACCGCTTCATAACCCTGCCACGGCCACCCCATTCGCTGCGGATCTGCTGGGTGCAGCAGCGGATCGCCAGGGCGTCGGCCTCCTCCCCCGCGGCGCCGAACAGGCGCATGAGGTTCTCCACCCGGCAGAAATCCGGTCGATCGCTGTAGACGCGGCAGCGCCGCCCGCCGGTGTCGAAATGGCGGCACCAGCCATCGGCCCCCACCAGGTCGAGAAACTGCCGCCGCTGTTCCGGGTCGAGGGCTTCCAGCGCCTCCCCCCGCAGGGCGGGATCGAGGCGGCAACAGGCGCCGCAGCCGCTGATGCACCGCCAGGAGGGCTGTGACAAGCCGTCACAGTGGCCCGCGACCCCAGGGGGCGGGGCCGATTCGGCCTCTAAGGTCGGCTGCAGCGCCTTTCGCACGATCCGTCGCACCATGGGCATCGATTTTCACCTGATCGCCAACTTCGGAGCCCTGGCCCTGATCACCCTGGCAGGTCCGGCCGTCATCTTCATCCTCTTCTACCGCCGCGGCGCCCTCTGAGCCCGGGGCCATGGCTCAGGCCCGCAGCCCCAGCGCCTGGGCCGCCTCCCGGGCCAGACCCCGCACATAGGCGTGGCGCTGCCCATCCCCGCTGGCCGTCCCCCCGTGGTCGGGCGCCAGCGCAGTCGCCAGGGCCACCGTGAGCTCCTCTCCCGCCGCATTGCGGATCAGCAGGTCCTCCCCCTGGCGGCGGCACCAGTAGCTGCGCCGGCGGTGCTGCAGCACCACCTCATCGCCCCCCCGGCTGCGCAGCGCCACCACCTCCAGCTGCAGGCGCTCCTCCCCCTGCCAGTGGTCCAGCTTCAGGCGCCAGGCCACATCCACCAACCCCGCTCTGGGGTCGGGTCCCTGCCAGCGCCAGGCCATCGCCCGCCGCTGCGCCCCCTCCTGCTCCAGGTCGATCTGCAGGTGATCGCCCCGCAGCCGTCGGCAGCTCAACAGGCGGCAGCCGCTGCTCCAGAACACCGGTGCCGGATGACCCACCCCGAAAGGCTCCAGCCGCTGCAGTTGCTGCCAGAAGTCCCGGTCCACCCGGGAGAGCGGCACCAACACCTCCGGCTCCACCACAGCGCCGGCCCCCCGCTCCCCGAGCCAGGTGCGGGCCAGGGCCTCCAGCCGTTCCTGCAGCCGCCCCACGTTCTCCGCCCGCACGGTGAAGCCACCGGCGGCCGGATGCCCGCCGTGGCGCTCCAGCAGATCGGCGCAGGCCTGCAGCGCCTGGTCGACGGCGAAGCCCCGGGGTGCCCGCACCGAGGCCCGCAGCCGGCCGTTCCCCTCCCCCGCCAGCAGGGCCGCGGGCAGGGAGAAGCGATCCACCAGCCGCGCCGCCACGATGCCGATCACGCCGTGGTGCCAGTGGCCCTGGGCCAGCAGCAGGAAGGCGGGCCGCTGGGGGCCATCGGCCTCGAGCAGGGCCAGGGCCTCCGCTTCGATCGCATCGCAGAGCTCCCGGCGCTGGCGATTCAGGGTTTCACACTCCCGCGCCAGCTCCACGGTGCGCTCCGGATCCTCACTGGTCAGGAGCTCCACCACCGTCAGGGGATCGCCGAGGCGGCCCACGGCGTTGATGCGGGGAGCCAGCCGGAAGCCCACGCACTCGGCGTCGAGGGGGCGCTCCTCCAACCCCGCCAGCCGTTGCAGCGCCTTCAGCCCCTCCAGCTGGCTCCCGCCCAGGCGGGGCAGGCCGTCCATCAGCCAGCGGCGGTTCACCCCCTGCAGGGGCGCCATGTCGGCGATGGTGCCGATGCAGAAGAGGTCCAGGGCGATGGCCAGCCCGTCGCGGCGCCGCAGCCGCAGGCAGAGACCCCGGGCCAGCACGTAGGCGAGGCCCACCCCCGCCAGGCCGCGGAACGGGGAGTGCTCGGGGGTGCGGGCCGGGTGGAGCAGGGCCAGATGGGGCGGCAGCGTCTCCGGCAGGGTGTGGTGGTCGGTGAGGATCACGGCCAGGCCGAGGGCTTCGGCCCGCTCCAGCGCCTCCCGGGCCGCCACCCCGTTGTCGACGGTGATCAGAAGCCGGATCCCCTCCTCCGCCAGCGCCTCGACCATGCCCCGGTTCAGGCCGTAACCGTCGTCCTGCCGGCTCGGGATCGCCGGCCGCGGGCGCGCCCCCAGCCGCTGCAGCACGCCCGTGAGCAGGGCGGTGCTGGTCATCCCGTCCGCGTCGTAGTCGCCGCAGATCGCCACCGCCTCGCCGCTGCCGCAGGCCTCCACCAGGCGGTTCACAGCCCTCTCCAGATCGGCGAAATGGAGGTGCGGGTCCGGAGCGGCGGGGGGATCCAGCAGGGCCTGGATCGCCGGCCCATCCCGGTAGCCGCGGCGGCGCAGCAGGGCCACCAGTTCCCCGGGCAGCCCCAGCGATTCCTGACCCTCCCAGCTCTCCCCATCGGGCAGGGGCGCCGGCAGCCGCCAGCGTGGGCTGTCGGGTTCGAAGTGCACAGGCCGGCGCAGGAGGATCTCCGCATTGTGCGGCTCCAGGGCGTGGCGGTCACCTCCCGTAACCTTCCCCAGAGGTGCTTCCGCCATGACCCACCGGTTGGCCGCGCTGCTCTGGGACGTGGATGGCACCCTCGCCGACACCGAGCTGGACGGCCATCGCCCGGCCTTCAACGCCGCCTTCGCCGACCTGGGCCTCCCCTGGCACTGGGATGGGCCCACCTATCTACGCCTGCTGGCGGTGAGCGGGGGGCGGGAGCGCATCGCGGCCTGGAGCCGCACGCAAAGCGGCGCACCGGCCGATCCGCTCCTCCTCGATCAGCTTGTCGACCGCAAGCGTGCCCACTACGGCGCGAGGGTGCGGGGCGGGGCGGTGCCCCTGCGCCCTGGGGTGGCCGCCCTGATCCGTGAGGTCGCCGCCGCCGGAATCCCCCAGGGGATCGTCACCACCAGCGGCCATGCCGCGGTGCAGGATCTGTTCGATGCGGTCCTCGGGCCCCTGGCCCAGGCGTTCGCCTTCCGCGTCTGCGGAGAGGACGTGGGCGCGAAAAAGCCCGACCCCGAGGCCTACCGCCTCGCCCTGGAGCACCTGGGGGTGCCCCCCGCCGGCGTGCTGGCCCTCGAGGATTCCCGCCATGGACTGGCGGCCGCCCGCGGCGCTGGCCTCCCCTGCCTGGTGACCCTGAGCAGCCTCTCCCGCGGCGAGGCACCCGGGGTGTGGGCCGAGGCCTGCGCCGTGGTCGAGGGGCTGGCCGACGCCCACGGTGGGGTCACGGTGCGCAGCGGTCCGGCTTGCCCCGGACCGGCCGTGACGCTCTCCTACCTCCAGTCACTCCTGCCGCCGCCATGACCCGCCTCCCCACGCAGCGCACCCGACTGCAGGGGTTGCTGCAGCGCCTGGGCAACCGCACCCTGGCCCTGCTGCGGCGCAA
>JBIIND010000197.1:0-4194 GCA_044337665.1 Cyanobium sp. | reverse complement strand
ACTTCCCACCGGACTGAGGCTGCCAGAATCCGGCCGTACCCGTTTCCGGTTGATGCGCGACATCCTGATCAGCTCGGCCGTCTGTGTGGCGTGCCTGCTTGTGGCCGTGATCAGCCAGCTGGTGGCCCCCTCCACCGTGGCGGCGGCAGCTCCTGCCGCGGCGGCCCAACCCGTGGCGGCGATCGCGGCACCCGCCCTGGCCCGCTCCGCCCCGGGCCGCTCCGCCCCGGGCCCCTCCGCGGCCATGGCGGTCACCTCGCCCCTGGAACTCGACCCCGACGAAGCCAACCCCACCCTCTTCACCATGGCCCCCGACAGCCCCGCCCCCGAGTCCACCGTCGCCGCCGGGGCCGACGCCTTGGGCGGTCCCCTGCAGGCTGCCCCGGAGCGGGTCACCGCCAGCGGGCTGCGCATCACCGATCTGGTGGTGGGGGAGGGCGCTGAGGCGGTGTCCGGCCAGACCGTGGTGGTGAACTACCGCGGCACCCTCACCGACGGTCGGGAATTCGACAGCAGCTACGGCCGGGGACCATTCAGCTTCCCCCTCGGTGGCGGTCGGGTGATCCGGGGTTGGGACGAAGGGGTGGCCGGCATGAAGGTGGGCGGCAAGCGCAAGCTCGTCATTCCCCCCGACCTGGCCTACGGCTCCCGCGGCGCCGGTGGGGTCATCCCCCCGGACGCCACGTTGATCTTTGAGGTGGAACTTCTGCGGGTGGGCGGCTGAGCGCTGCCCGGCCGATCGGGAGGTCGGCGCCCTTCTCCGGAGGGGATCGTTAGGATTGCCCGTCGGGCCGGCCTCCACCGGTTCTCTCTCCGCACGATCCGACGTTCCATGGCCTTCACGCTGCCCGAACTCCCCTTCGGTCCCACCGAACTTGAGCCCGCCATCACCGCGAAGACCCTCGAGTTCCACCACGGCAAGCACCACGCCGCCTACGTCACCAACCTGAACAAGCTGATCGAAGGTACCGAGCTGGACGGCAAGAGCCTGGAGGAGGTCATCCTGGCCGCCGCCGGTGATGCCGCCAAGGCGGGGATCTTCAACAACGCCGCCCAGGTCTGGAACCACACCTTCTACTGGCAGTCGATGAAGCCGGGCGGCGGCGGTCAGCCCAGCGGAGCCCTGCTCGATAAGATCAACGCCGATTTCGGCAGCTTTGAGGCCTTCGTCGAGGCGTTCAAGACCGCTGGCGCCACCCAGTTCGGCAGCGGCTGGGCCTGGCTGGTGCTCGACAACGGCACCCTCAAGGTGACCAAGACCGCCAACGCCGACCTGCCCCTGGCCCATGGCCAGAAGGCCCTCCTCACCATGGATGTGTGGGAGCACGCCTACTACCTCGACTACCAGAACCGTCGCCCCGATTACATCGGCACCTTCCTCGACAAGCTGGTGAACTGGGACTTCGCCGCCGCCAACCTGGCCGCCGCCTGATCCCGCCGTTCCCGTCCGGCCGCGGCGGTTGCCCGCGGCCGGCCACCCTTCCCCTCGCCCGCACCCGCCCGCACCCGCCATGGACATCCTGATCGACGTCCTTCTGTTGCTGGCCTCCGTGGTGTTGGTGGAGCGAAGCAACACCGACCGCGACGAGGTGTGGAGGCTCTGCCTGCGCATCCTGGCCGTGATGTCGGTGCTGGCGGTGATCACCAGCGACCGGGGTCTGCCGCTGGCGGGGGTTCTGCTGGGTTTTGCCCTCTGGCTGCCGGGAGCCGCACGGATGGATCGGGAATTCGATGAGTCCCTCGCCCATGGCGCGGGCGATCCCGCCGCTTCGCCGCCCCGATGAACCACGACGGCCCTGACCTCATCGAACTGATCTTCGTGGCCTTCGTGCTGGCGGGGATCTCCTACAGCCTCACCCACTGACTCCGACGATCGCGTCGGGCGGGATCCACATGGCATCGCCGTAGGAGAAGAAGCGATAGCCCTGGTCGATCGCCTCCCGATAGAGCGCCAGCAGGCGACGGCGGCCGATCAGGGCGCTCACCAGCAGCAGCAGGGAGCTGCGGGGCAGGTGGAAGTTGGTGAGCAGACCCTCCACCACGGCGAAAGGGAAGCCCGGCTGGATCACCAGATCCACCGGCCCGGCATGGGGAACGAGCCTGCCGCCATGCAGCGCCGCCACCCCCTCCAGGCTGCGCACCGTGGTGGTGCCGATGGCGATGACGCGTCCACCCCGGGCCCGGCAATCCTCCACCGCCGCCACCAGCGCGGCGCTCACCTCCACCCACTCGCTGTGCAACGCCAGACCACGCAGGTCCTCCTGCTCCACCGGCCGGAAGGTGCCCAAACCCACATGCAGCGTGACGGTGGCGATCTTGACCCCCCGTTCGGCCAGGGCGGCGAGCAGGGCATCGCTCAGGTGCAGCCCGGCGGTGGGGGCCGCCACCGCCCCGGGGCGGGCGGCATAGCGGGTCTGGTATCGCTCCGCGTCGCTGGCATCGTGGCTGTGGATATAGGGCGGGAGTGGGATGGCGCCGTAGCGCAACAGCAGGGGTTCGAGGCTCGCAGCATCCACGCACTCCGGCGGGAAGGCGATGCGGCGGCCCCCGGTCTGAGGATCGGCGTCGAGCACCTGCAGGCGGAGGGGCGGCTGGTGGGGGGCTTCCACCGTCAGCCATTCCCCGATCTTCAGGCGCTTGGCGGGCCGCGCCAGGCACAGCCAGCGGGAACCACCACAGGCTTCGAGCACCAGCAGCTCCACCGCGCCACCGCTGGCGCGCCGCGCCGCCAGCCGGGCGCGCAGCACCCGCGTGTCATTGACCACCAGCAGATCACCGGCGGCCAATTCCTCCTGCAGATCCCAGACGGTGAGGTGGCGGGCCCCCTCCCCCGGCCCAACTGCCAGCAGGCGGGCGGCGTGGCGAGGTTCCACCGGCCGCTGGGCGATCCGCTCCTCCGGCAGGGGGAAGTCGTAGCTGGAGAGGCGCAGATCCTCCGGGTCGATCACGTCAGAGGGAGAGGCTCTCGGGATCGTTCTCGATCAGGGCCGACAGATCCTTGAGGAAGGCGGCGGCGTGGGTGCCGTAGATGACGCGGTGATCGCAGGTGAGGTTCACCTGCATCTGGCGCTTCACCGCGATCGAACCATCCTTGCCCGCCACCACCGCAGGGCGGGAGGCGGCCACCGCGAGGATCGCTCCGGTGCCCGGCGGCAGGATCGCGTCGAAACGATCCACCCCGAACATCCCCAGGTTGGAGAGGGTGAAGGTGCCGGTGCTGTACTCCTCCGGTTTGAGCTGCTTGGTGCGGGCGCGGCTGACCAGATCGGCCCACTGGCGCGAGAGGCTGTACAGGTCGGTGCGGTCGGCGTTGGCCAGCACCGGCGTGATCAGACCGCCTTCCTCCATCGCCACCGCCACCGCCACGTTCACCGCCTGCGGGTAAGCCATGGCATCCCCGACGGTGGCGGCATTCACCTGGGGATGGCGGGCCAGCACCACGCCCACCGCCTTGGCGAGCAGGGCCGTCATCGTCACGCCCTTTTCCTTGAGGCGCTTGGCAAGGGCGTCGAGGCGATCGGTGCCGATCGTGTAGCCGACCCGAAAGGTGGGCACAGAAAGGCTGGCATTCATGTTGCGCACCACCGCCGCCTGCAGCGTGTTGAACGCCACCGTCTCGCCCGGCCGGCCGAAGGCCTGGCCCTGGGGCGCGGCGCTCGCGGGGGCCGCGCCGCCGGCGCCGGGGGCTGGGGCCACGGCGGGGGTGCTGCCCTCGGCCAGCCGTGGCACGCTCACGGCCCGGCCGGCGGCCTGCTCCACGTCCTCCGCCTGAATGCGGCCATGGGGACCACTGCCGCGCAGGCCCGCCAGGTTCACCCCGAGCTGGCTGGCCAGCTTGCGGGCGCGGGGGGTTGCCACCACGCGCCCATCCCCCGCGGGCGGGGCGGTGGGGGCGGGCGCCGGGACCGGAGGGGCGGCGGCGGGGGACGGAGCCGGGGGCACCGCGGCGGGAGCGGGAGCGGCAACGGGTGCCGCCGCGGCCGGAGCGGACACGGACGGGGCTGGAGCTGGGGTGCTGGCTGCCGCCGCCGCGATCTCCGCGATTTCCGCCTCGCTCTCGACGATCAGGCCGATCGTTTCCCCCACCGGTGCCGTGCCACCGGCGGGCATCAGCACGGCGGCGAGGAAGCCCTCGTTGAACGACTCCACGTCCATGTCGGCCTTGTCGGACTCGACGACGAGAACCGACTCACC
>JBIIND010000393.1:0-4198 GCA_044337665.1 Cyanobium sp. | reverse complement strand
CCCCGCCGGCTGCGACCGCCTGTCTTCGGAAAGCGTCATCGTGGCCCCCATCGCCCGACCAGCACGCTTCTACCATCGTGGCTGTGACCCCCCGCTGCCGTCCGTGACCACCTTCACGACCGTCGAACGGCAGGAGCGGGGCGCCGATCCCACCAACAACCAGGAGCTGCGCCGGCTGCGCCTGTTCAGCGGCACCTCCAACCCCGAGCTGGCGCACGAGATCGGCGCCTACCTCGGCATCCCCGACGGCCCGCGGGTGATCAAGCGCTTCGCCGATGGGGAGCTGTACATCCAGATTCAGGAGTCGATCCGCGGCTGCGATGTCTTCCTGATCCAGCCCACCTGCGCTCCGGTGAACGACCACCTGATGGAGCTGCTGATCATGGTGGACGCCTGCCGGCGCGCCTCCGCCCGGCAGATCACGGCGGTGGTGCCCTACTACGGCTACGCCCGCGCCGATCGCAAGACGGCGGGTCGCGAGTCGATCACCGCCAAGCTCGTGGCCAACCTGCTGGTCAAATCCGGGGTGGACCGGGTGCTGGCGATGGATCTGCACTCCTCCCAGATTCAGGGCTATTTCGACATCCCCTGCGACCACATCTTCGGATCACCGGTGCTGGTCGATTACCTCAGCACCCGCAACCTCGGTGAGCTGGTGGTGGTCTCTCCCGATGTTGGCGGGGTGGCGAGGGCACGGGCCTTCGCCAAGCAGATGAACGACGCCCCGCTGGCGATCATCGACAAGCGCCGCTCCGGTCACAACGTGGCCGAAAGCCTCACCGTGATCGGCGATGTGGCCGGCAAGACGGCGGTGCTGATCGACGACATGATCGACACCGGCGGCACGATCTGCCAGGGCGCCAAGCTGTTGCGCCGCTCCGGCGCCGCCCGGGTGCTCTGCTGCGCCACCCACGCCGTGTTCTCCCCACCGGCGGTGGAGCGCCTCTCCGAACCCGGCCTGTTCGAGGAGGTGGTGGTGACCAACAGCATTCCCTTGACGCCCGATCGCCGCTTCCCCCAGTTGCGGGTCCTGTCGGTCGCCAACATGCTCGGCGAGGCCATCTGGCGCGTCCACGAGGAGAGCTCGGTGAGCTCCATGTTCCGCTGACCCCCTCGCCGCGCCACCCCCTGCCGCTGCGGGTCCACCTCAAGCGACGCCTGCCGGTCTGGCTCACCCTGGCCCTGACCGGGGCGCTGCAGCTGGCGGGGCTGCTGCCCGGCCAGGCCCGGGATCTGGGCGGCCGCACGGGGTCCGCAAGCCGTCTGCCCGAGCCCATCACCCGCCGCGTCGGGGTGTGGCTGACCAACTACCCCAGCCCCCTCTACTACGACGCCCGTCGCATCGAGACGGCGGTGGAGCAGCTGGCCGCCGCTGGCTTCAACACCCTTTACCCCAATGTCTGGAGCCGTGGGGCCACCTTCCACCGCAGCCGCTGGGCGCCGATCGAACCATTCCTGACCCAGAGCGCCCCGGACCTCGACCCCATCTGCCGCTTCACCCGGGCCGCCCAGCGCCGCGGCATGCAGGTGATCCCC
Source organism: Cyanobium sp. (assembly GCA_044337665.1). GTDB lineage: Bacteria > Cyanobacteriota > Cyanobacteriia > PCC-6307 > Cyanobiaceae > Cyanobium. The sequence continues at coordinate 2,662 of JBIIND010000393.1, read as the reverse complement.
TGGTTCGAATACGGCCTGATGGAGCCGGGCGATGCCGAGGTGGTGCGCCGCCATCCGGAATGGATCCTGCGCCGCGCCGATGGCAGCGCCCTCTACGCGATGCATGGGGCCAATCTCAAAACCTCGCCGCTCAAGGATCTGCGGGTGTGGCTCAACCCGGCGCACCCGGGGGTACGGGAGCGCTTCATCGGCCTGATCCGGGAAATCGTGCAACGCTGCGCCGTCGACGGCATCCAGCTCGACGACCACTTCGCCTGGCCGGTCGAGCTGGGCTACGACGACTTCACCCGCGAGCTCTACCGCCGCGAAACCGGCCGCGAACCCCCCGCCAACAGCAGCGACCGCGCCTGGATGACCTGGCGTCGTCACCAGCTCACCGGGCTGTTGCGGGAGCTGCGGGCCAGCCTGAATCAGGCCTCCGGCGGCCGTCGCACCGTGATCAGCCTCTCCCCCGGCCCCTTCCGCTTCGCCTACAACCAGTGGCTGCAGGACTGGGAACTCTGGGCCCTGGGCCATCTGATCGATGACCTGGTGGTCCAGAACTACGCCTATTCCGTGCGCGGCTTCGAGAAGGATCTCAACCAGCCCGCCCTGGTGAAGGCCCGTCTGTGGGGCATGCCGGTGGAGATCGGCATTCTGGCGGGCTTCGGCAGTCGCACCCCCGAGATGGCCACCCTGGCGGAGAAGGTGCGGCTGGCCTCCGAGCGGGGCCATGGGGTGATCTATTTCTACTGGGAGGGCCTCTGGGGGCGGCATGCCGGCCAGGAGGGGCCGGAGTACCGGCGCGAGGCATTCCGGCTGCTGCACCAGCAGGCCTTCCCCCCGGACCCCTCCGCTCGGCCGGGTGAGCCGGGCCGAGCGTTCCAGCTGCCGGCCCCCCGCCAGCCCGCCCTGCTCAGGCGGGCGGCGCCGCCACCGCTGCCGCCACCCCTGCCACCACCCTGAGCTCAGGCCTGAGCAGGCTCAGCCCCCAGGCATTGATCCACCACTTCGCGGCTGTTGGCGGAGAGATCGGCGGCGGCCAGGGAGAGCAGGGCCTCGCGCATGTGTTCACTCCGCTCGGGGGTGTAGCTGGCCCAGCGGCTGAACACCTTGGCCAGGCGGGAGGCGGTGATCGGATTGCGGCCATCGAGCTCGACGATCCGCTCGGCCAGGAACGCGTAGCCGCTGCCGTCGCTGGCATGGAACACCGGCGTGTTGGCGACCAGGCCCCCGAGCACGGCCCGCACGGAATTGGGGGCGGTGGGATCGAAGCGGGGGTGATGCAGCAGCCGCTCCACCCGCTCGAGGCCATCGGCGAAGGGGGCGGAGGCTTCGAGGGAAAACCAGGCATCGAGAATCACCGGCCGATCCTGCCAGCGGTCGTGGAAAGCCTTGAGGGCCTGGTGCCGCTCCGGCAGGGGATGGCACTGCAGGGCCCGCAGGCCGGCGCGGGCCAGGGTCATCGAACCGCTGTCCACCGCCGCCCGGCAGGAGGCGATCACGGAGCGATCGCCCGCCGCCACCCGCCAGCTCCAGATCGTGGCGGTGAGCATGCGGTCGCCGACGCCCTCGGGCCAGGCGAGGGACCACTGGGGCATGCAGCGCTCCAGCGCCTCGGCGAGCGGCGTCGCCAGGGCGCTGCCGAAGCGGCGCTGCAGCGCCATCAGGGCCGCGAACAGCGCCGGCGGATCGGGTTGCGGCGCCGCGTCCTCCAGCTCCGCCAGGCCGGGCAGGGAGAGCAACACGCTGCGACTCGACTCCGCAAGAGAGGGGTCGGCGAGAATGCGGCCGAAGGCGTCGATGATCTCCTCCTCCAGCTGGCCATCCGGCCGGCCGGCGGCACGGCGCAGCACCGCCCGGCGCAGCAGCACCTGGCCGGCGTCCCAGCGGGCGAAGGGATCGCTGTCGGTGGCGAGCAGGTGCACCAGCTCGCCGGTGGGCCGGCCCAGGCTGAGCTTCACCGGCGCCGAGAAATGGCGCAGCAGCGAGAGGGCCGGCGGCGGCCCCTGGGGAGGAAGGCCCTCCAGGCAGACCTTCTGCTCCGCGCGGTCGAGCACCAGCAGGTGGGTGCCCTCCCCCCACTCGCGCGGCAGCAGGGGCAGGTGGATCGGTCGGCCATCGCCGTCACGGGCCTGCAGGGGCAGGGGATGGCCGGCCTGATCCACCAGGCCGAGGGCCAGGGGAATCACCAGGGGCTGCTTCTCCCCCTGCCCTGGGGTGGGGGGGGTGTGCTGGCGGATCGTGAGCTCCAGCCGGCCCTCCCGTTGGTGCCAGCGGCGCAGGACCCGCAGCTGCGGCGTACCGGCCTGGTGGTACCAGCGGCGGAATTCGGCAAAGTCGAAGGGCGGTGGCGCCAGCCGACCATCCAGCCCCTCGGCGGCCCAGCGGGCCTCGGCGGCCTCACGCATGGCGGCGAGGAAGTCGTCGCAGGTGGCGGCGGTGCCGTCATGGCGACGCACGTAAATCGCCATGCCGGCCTGAAACGTTGCCGGCCCGATCAAGGTCTGCAGGGCACGGATCACCTCGGAGCCCTTTTCGTAGATCGTAGTGGTATAAAAATTGTCGATCGCCTGATAGCGATCCGGCTGCACCGGATGGGCCGTGGGCCCGGCATCCTCGCGGAACTGCGTGTTGCGCAGCATCGCCACATTCTCGATGCGATTGAGGGCGCGGCCGTGCT
>JBIIND010000007.1:0-14639 GCA_044337665.1 Cyanobium sp. | reverse complement strand
GGGGTCGTTGTTGGCGTGGTTGCTCGTGCGGTTGAGGCTCTCGAGGTAGCTGTCCTCTTCGATGTGCTGCTCGAGGATATTGACGAGCTGGAAATACAGCGAAAAGCCTCGGGCCGCGGCGATGCCGTCGGCCAGATCCATCGAGCGGATCACCGCCACAATCGCTTCGCTGGCACCGTCGGGAAGGCTGGTGCCGGTGCCCTCCGGGTCCTGGCCGATCTGGGAGGGGGACAGCGGTGCGCTGCAGCGCTTCAGCTGCAACAGCTTCTCCACCTGGTCCGGCGCACACTCGCTGCGCAGCACGTTCTCCCAGAGTTCCTCGACCAGCTCAAGGCGCTCCCCCAGCAGGCGGATGGCGCCAGCCTTGGGCGCCGAAGCCCCCCCCGGGGATGCCGCGGTCACTGTTGCACTGGGCTGCCGCATGGGGGGCAGGCGGGGGCGGGGAACGCCATGATCATCCCAAAGCGCGGGCCGCGTCTGTCGCAAGCCATGCCTCCAGCTGACGTTCGCGACGTTCGAGCTGGGCGGCTTCCGCCGCCACGATCGCCGCGATGCTTTCCCCCGCCTGGTGGCGGGCAAGCCAGCGCATCGCCGTGTTGCCGCCATCCCGTTCCACCGGCAGCAACAGCGGCTGCAGGGGCTCCAGCACCTCGGCCAGGTCCAGCTCGGCGGCCAGGGGAGCCATCTCCTGGAGTTCGGCGGCGATCCAGTCGCGGGCACGAACCGGGAGACCGGTGCGCCAATGCTGCAGCGTCGCTTCCAGGCTCCCCCGGGCCGCGGCCCGGTCGTTGGCGTCGGCCAGCGCGGCCAGGTGATCGGGGCTGAAGCCGGAAGCCTGGAGCGGGTCGTGACCGGCGGGATCGGCCAGCAACTGCTGGATCCGCAGTTCGGCGAAGGCGGTGACCGCCAGCAGCAGAAGCGGGTCGTGGATCAGATCGCAGATCCGCACCTCCACCCGGTTCAGGTCGTGGGGGCGAGCGTCGCCGTTGGGGCGCACGGAGGTCCAGAGATGGCGGACGTTGACCATGGCGCCGCTGGCCAGCTGTTCCTCCATCCAGGCGATGTAGTGCGCGTGGCTGATGAAGAGGGGCGTGTGGGGCGGCGTCAGGGGGAACTGGAGCCAACGGGTGGAATGGGCTCCGGTCACCCCGTTGTCGAGGAAGGGGGAGGCCGCGCTCATTGCCAGCAGCAGCGCCCCCTCACAGCGCATCAGCCGGAGGGCCGCGAACAGGGCATCCATCTCCGGAAGCCCCAGGTTGATGTGCACGCTGGCCGTCACGACCCGCGTGCCGTAGGAGCTCTCGATCGAGGCGTGGTAAGGGTTGTCGGCGTCGGAGCGCTCGAAGCGATGGCTGTCGCCGGTGCTCAGGGTGCTGCCGGGGAGCAGGGTCAGCCCGCGGGGGGCGAGCCAGCGGCGCAGGCGCCGCCGCGGTTCGAGAAGTAACTCCAGCTGGCGGCGGTAACTGAATTCGGGCGGCGTGATGTATTCCAGGTTGCGCTGGTCCGGTTCGGTGACGAAGTCCGTGTGGGCTGCCGCGGCCTCAGCGGCGCAACCCACGATGGTGCCGTCCGGCCGGCCGGTGTACATCTCCACCTCGAATCCCTTGGACAGAAGAGGGGCGCTCATCGGGAGCCTTCCCCTGGGGCTGCCGCCGCTGCCACCGCGGGGGGGAGCAGACAGGCCAGGGCCTTGAGCATTCCCCATGCCTTGTTGAGGGTCTCCTGGTGCTCCGCCTCAGGCCGGGAATCCGCCACCACGCCAGCGCCGGCCTGCACCTGCACGCGCCAGCGCCCCTCACCGGCGGGCCGCACCACCATCGTGCGGATCGTGATGGCGGTGTTGAGCGCGCCGTTCAGATCGACCGCCCCGTAGACCCCCGAATAGGGACCACGGGCATCGGGTTCGAGCGCATGGATCAACTGCATCGCCCGGATCTTCGGCGCACCACTGACGGTGCCGGCCGGGAAGCTCGCCATCAGCAGGTCCCAGATGTCGCGATCCGGCTGCAGCACCCCCTCCACCTCGCTGACGATGTGCATCACGTGCGAGTAGCGCTCGATCACCATCAGCTCGTTGACCCGCACGCTGCCCGGCCGGCAGACCCGGCCCAGGTCATTGCGGCCGAGGTCGACGAGCATGACGTGTTCGGCCCGCTCCTTGGGATCAGCCAGCAGTTCCGCCTCCATCGCCGCATCCTCCGCGGCGTCCTCCCCGCGCGGTCGGGTTCCGGCGATCGGCCGCAGGGAGGCGAGCACGCTGCCATCGGCCCGCGGCTCGGCCTTCACCATCACCTCGGGACTGGAACCGATCAGGTACCAGTCGCCGAAGTTGAAGTACGCCATGTAGGGCGACGGATTGACCATGCGCAGGCTGCGATAGAGATCGAAGGGTTCCCGGGCGATCGTGGTCTCCAGCCGCTGGCTGAGCACCAGTTGGAACACATCGCCGGCGACGATGTGTTCCTCCGCCCTCGCCACGGCGGCTTCGAAGGCGGCCTTCCCCACGTTGCTGGTGGGATGGAGGCTGGCGGCGACATCACGGTTGTCAGCCTCGTGCCAGTCCAGGGGCACCACCCCCTGCGGCAGGGGCGCGTGCATGCGGGCCTCAAGCTGGGCAATGCGGGCAGCCGCAGCATTCCAGGAGTGTTCCGGGTCGGCGCCATCGCTGAGATCGACGTAGGCGACGGCCGTGATCTGGCGCTTCACCTGATCGAACACCAGCAGACTGTCCGCCAGCATCCAGCAGCCGTCCGGGGGAGCGGCGGGATCGGCGGGGTGGATCGGCACGGTCGGCTCGATCCACTGGATCAGCTCATAGCCCCAGAAGCCCAGCAGCTGGCCGAACGGAGGAAGCCCAGCCACCGGAGTTGGACGAATCGGGGCCAGGCACTGACGGAGCAGCTGGAAGGGATTCCCCTCCAGCTCATCGAGCCGGCCATCCCGCCATTGCCGCTGCGCCAGCTCGCCCCGGCAGGTCAGGGTCCACAGGGGCTCACAGGCGATGATGCTCCAGCGGCCGAGGTGCTCCCCCCCCTCCACCGACTCCAGCAGGACGCCGTGGTGGCTGTGGGCCCCCGTCTTCAGCCAGGTGGTCAGAGGGGTCTCCAGGTCCGCCGGCCAGCGCTTCCAGAGGGGGATGAAATTGGGGTGTTGGGCGACGCCTACCACCCCACGGGCAACCTGCTCAAGAAAGGCGGCACGGTCGGGGCTGCGAGCGGGGGCCGGCATCGGGACGACGGGCGGACAAAAAAAACGGGGCTGTCCGCCCCGCTTTTCTAACAGGATGGTGGACGGGGTTCAGGCGTCGTAGGTGGCTGTGCCGCTGAACTTCAGGCTGGCGGGATTGGGGTTGTCACCGATCCGGCGGGGATTGTGCCCAACCATGGCCCGGCCCTCATTCACCTTTTCGGGGAAAACGCCATCCTTGGGGTGCAGGAATTCGGTGTCGCCGCCTGGGTAGATCCGGTAGATCTTGTAGTCCTCGATGCGGGGCTTGAATTTGGTGCGCAGCTGGGTGCCCAGGGCCAGACATTGCTCCTTGCGGGCGAAATACATGAGGTTTTCGCCGGCGTGCATCTCGGCAGCGCCCCCGGTGGGCAGCTCAAACACCTGGTCGGAAGGGCTGGTCCAGGTGATGGCGTACTTCTCCTCGGTCTCCGCAGCGTTGAGCAAACCGCCCGTGCTGCCGATGTACTTAGGAAGTTGACCGGTCAGGGCCGAATCTGGCATGGCTCGCAGATCGCTTCAGGCGGAAGCTAGCACCGTGTTTTCAGGCCCCTGGGGGGTCGGGGCTGAGTCTTCACACCCGTCAACAAAAAGGGGGCTCAACCGCCCCGTTCCGCCAGCGGGAAGAACACCGTCAGGCTGCTGCCGCCCCTTTCGGTGAGGCGACCGCCCAGTTGGTGGAACAGCTGCCGGGTGGCATGGCGGCTCAGCTGAAGGCTGCCGGTGTCCGGGTTCCAGCTGAGCACCGGCCCCACCTGCTCGCTGTGCCCGTCGTCGTCGGCCCCTTTCCCGGGGGGCGTACCGGCGGCTTCGCTGCTGAGTTGCAACTTGAGCCGTTGACCGGCCGGCTGCAGGCTGAGCAGCACCTGGCTGCCGCTGGGCAGGCCCCGGCTGAACCGGTCCATCAGTCCGCCCAGCATGGTTTCCAGGCGGGCTGGATCACTCAGTACCGGGGGCAGGTCCTGGGAGATCGCCAGGTGGAACTCCAGGCCGCGGCGGCTGAGCTGGCGGCGCCAGAGCTCCTCCAGCTGGCGCAGGAGTTGGGCCAGGTCGGTCCGGGCCAGCTCGCCGCTGGCCGGCCGCCGGCCGCCGCCCCGGCGCTGCAGCTCCGCGGCCAGGAAGATGAGGCCGAAGCGATCGATCTGCTCGCTGCATTCCCCGTCGATCTGCTCCAGTCGCTGCCGGACCACCGCCGGCAGGTCGTGGCGGCGCAGCAGCGAGCGGATCAGGGTGCGGATGGTCGCCAGGGGGGTGCGGACCTCGTGGGTCAGGGCCTCCAGCAGGGCCAACTCGCCGTTGCCCTCCCGCCGCTCCCTTCCCCGCGCCGGGGAGGATGCCACGGGCTGAAGGGTCACGCTGGGGGCCATCCCCGCCAGGCGCTGGGCCAGCAGGGGCCAGAACTGCAGCGCCAGGGAGGGGTCATTGTGCAGGGTGCCCAATTCCCGCAGGCTGCGCCGCAGCCGCGATGCCGCGGCGGCATCGTCCTCCTGCAGCCGCTGGTCGATCAGGGTCAGGGCGGCGGAGAGAACCGGTGCGTCGAATCGCACCAACAGCCGCCGGGCCTCCGGGGGGCCGTCGACGGCCAGGGCCACCTGGAGCCGCTCGGTGATCAGCAGCAAGAGGGGATCGGTGCCGTCCTCCTCCCGTAGCGGCAGGCGTTGAAATCCTTCCGCCAGGGCCCGCGCGCCCCGGGGTGGCGACCCCATCCCGCCGGGGAGCAGCGGTGCGCTGGGCTGCAGCAGCTGGTCGATCGCGGCGGGAGCCCACACCCAGCCCCTCAGCCGTCGCAGCAGGGAGGGTTCGTACAGAGCCGGCAGCGGCGCGGCGAGCCAGAGGCCCCGGGTTTTCCCCTCCCCTCCAGCCCCCAGCAGGTCCTCCTGCAACGTCGCCAGGGCTGCCCACCACTGCCGCCGCACGCTGTCCTCGTCGCCACGGCCCGCCGGCGTCCCGTCCGCCAGGCGCTTGCGCAGGGCGACGAGGCTCACCACCGTCGCCGACTCCGACGGTTGCTGCGGGCCACGGAGGCCACCAGGCCCAGTCCGAGAAAGTTCACCAGCATGGCGAACCGCCCGTAGCTGAGCCAGGGCAGGGGGATGCCGGTGATCGGACCGAGGCCGATGGTCATGAAGATGTTGACCACCACCTGGAACATCACCATCGCCCCGACGCCCACCACCACCAGCGATTCCACGTCGGAACCAGCCCGAGAGGCGATCTGCAGCAGCCTGGCCATCAGCAGCGCGAAGGCGGCCACCACCAGGACGGAGCCCACGAAGCCCAGCTCCTCCCCCAGGGCGCTGAAGATGAAATCAGTGTGCTGCTCGGGGATAAAGCGCAGCTTGGTGAGCTGACCCTGCAGCAGGCCCGTCCCCCAGAGGCCGCCCGAACCGATGCCGATCTGGCTCTGGATCAGGTGATACCCCCCCCCCAGCGGGTCCTGGGATGGGTCGAGGAACATGGTCAGGCGCTCCCGCTGGTGGGCCCGCAGGCCGTGTTGCCAGAGCCAGGGCGTGGCCAGCGCGAACAGGCCCTGGACCGCCAGCACAATCGCCAGGCCGGCCCGTTTCCACGGCAGGGACCGCCAGGCCTGCACCCCCATCGCCGGGATCCACGCCAGCAGGGCCCAGGCGAAGGTGCCGGCCAGGATCGCCGTGACCAGCGGCGAGAGCAGCAGCACCAACCAGGCCAGGGGCATGCCCGCCCAGAAGAGCATGGTCAGCAGCACCGCGCCGAAGACCAGCGAGGTTCCCAGGTCGGGCTGGACGAAGACCAGCAGCCAGGGGAGACCGATCATGGCCATCGGCCGCAGCAGATCCACGGGCCGCTCCACCGGATGGCGCGCCAGCACCTCCGCCAGCAGCACGATGGCCGCCAGCTTGGCGAATTCCGAGGGCTGCACGTAGAAGCCGCCGATGGCGATCCAGCTCTGGGCTCCCAGGGCTGAGGTGCCGATCAGTCGCACGGCGATCAGGCTGACCACCGTGGCGGCGTAGAGCGGCCAGCGCAGACGCGTGATCTGCGCGATGGGAACCCGCGCCAGGGCCAGGGCCAGCGCCAGTCCCACCGCCGCGGTCACCCAGTGCTGCCACCAGACAGCGTTGGCGATCTGGCGCTGGGTGCTGGCGATCAGCAGGCCGGCCAGGAGGCTGAGGCCGAGCGGCACGCCCCACAACACCCAGTCCGCCGAGCGCCAGAGGGGCGCGCGGCGGGCGTTCCCCCCGGCGGCGTAGCGGCCGCGACGGGCGCTCAGGAGCATGGGCTCAGGCCAGGGGCGGGCGCAGGGCGCAGCTCTCGCTGAGGCGAAGAGCCAGGTCCTGGAAGGCCTGGGCCGTGAGTGAGCCGGGCGCCGCCAGGACCGCGGGCACCCCGCGGTCGCCCCCTTCCACCACGGCGAGTTCCATCGGCAGCTGGGCCAGCAGGGGCACCTCCGCCTCCGAGGCCAGCCGGGCTCCGCCGCCGCGGCCGAACAACTCGTAGCGCTTGTCCGGTGCATCCGGGGGGACGAAGGCGCTCATGTTCTCCACCACGCCCAGCACCGCCACCCCCATCTGCAGGAACATCGCCAGGCCGCGGCGGGCATCCTGCAGCGACACCTGCTGGGGGGTGGTGACGATCAGCACGCCCGCCATCGGCACGGCCTGCGCGACCGTGAGCTGGGCGTCGCCGGTGCCCGGCGGCAGATCGACGATGAGCACGTCCCGCTCGCCCCAGTCCACCTGGTACAGAAACTGGCGGATGATGCCGTTGAGCATCGGGCCCCGCCAGATCACCGGCTGGTTTTCCTCGATCAGCAGGCCCATCGACACCATGGCCAGGCCACAGCTCTCGATCGGTCGGAGGATCTGTTCAGCGCCGCTGCCGCTCACTTCCGGTGTGCGGTCAGCGACCCCGAGCATGGTGGGGACGTTCGGGCCGTAGATGTCGGCGTCGAGTAGGCCCACCCGCAGGCCCTGGCTCGCCAGGGCGCAGGCCAGGTTCACCGCCACGGTGCTCTTCCCCACCCCCCCCTTGCCGCTGCTGATGGCGATCACCCGGAGCACCCCCGGGATGCCCTGGCGATCGGGGAGCTGGCCGTGCCCCCCCGGGCCATGGCCCGCCCCGCCGATCGGTCCTGCCGAAGGGGGGGCGGCCGGCGGGGCCAGCTCGATCTGGACGTCCTCAATCCCCTCCAGGCCCAGCAGGGCCGCCCGCGCCTCAGCGGCGACGCGATCCCGCTGGCTGGTCGCGAATCCCGGAAGGGCCAGGCGGAACACCGCCCTGGACCCCTGCACCCGCACGGCCTCGAGCCATCCGAGCTCCAGGAGGCTTCGGCCGCTGCCCGCATCCCGCAGGGGTTCGAGAACCTGGCGCGCGGTTTCGTCCGTAACCATGGGGCGGGCCCAATCCTCAGCGGACCCGGATCCTAGGCAGCCTGCCCCCCTGCAGCCGGCAGCGGCGGGCCGTGACAGAGGCTCTCGAAGGCTTGTGCAGGCCCCCTCCAGACTGGAAAGGTGGGCAAGACCCCCGCACCCATCTCCGCCGTAACCCCATGTCCCTGCCCCCTGCCGATTCCCGCCGCCGGGCCCGTGAGCTGCTGCTCGGTCTGCAGGACTCGATCTGCGCCGGCCTGGAGCGCCTTGACGCCGAGGGGAGGTTCGAGGAGGAGAGCTGGGAGCGGCCCGAAGGGGGGGGCGGACGATCCCGGGTGATGAAGGCCGGTCGGGTGTTTGAGCAGGGCGGCGTGAACTTCTCGGAGGTGGAGGGGGATCGGCTGCCGCCCTCGATCCTCAGCCAGCGGCCCGAGGCCGAGGGCCACCCCTGGTTTGCCGTCGGCACCTCGATGGTGCTGCATCCGCACAATCCCTACGTGCCCACGGTGCACCTCAATTACCGCTATTTCGAAGCCGGACCGGTGTGGTGGTTCGGTGGCGGCGCCGATCTCACCCCTTACTACCCGTTCCTTGAGGACGCCCGTCACTTTCACCGCACCCTCCAGCAGGCCTGTGACAGGGTCGACCCGGCCTTCTACCCGGTGTTCAAGCCGTGGTGCGACGAGTACTTCTACCTGCGCCATCGGGGGGAGACCCGGGGCGTCGGCGGCATCTTCTACGACTACCAGGACGATGGCGGGGTGCTCTACAAGGGGCAGGACCCCCAGGGGCCGGCGGCCGCCGCCAGCGCCGCCCTTGGCCCGCACCCCCAGGGTTGGGAGATGTTGTTTGGTCTGGCCACGGCCTGCGGCCAGGCCTTCCTTCCCAGCTACGTGCCGGTGGTGGAGCGTCGCCAGGCCATCCCATGGGGGGAACGGGAACGCCAGTTCCAGCTCTACCGCCGGGGTCGCTACGTGGAGTTCAACCTCGTGTTCGACCGGGGCACGATCTTCGGGCTGCAGACCAACGGCCGCACCGAATCGATCTTGATGTCCCTGCCGCCGTTGGTGCGTTGGGAATATGGCTACCGGGTGGAGCCGGGCAGCCGCGAGGCGCTGCTCACCGAGGTGTTCACTCGCCCCCAGAATTGGCTTGCAGACCCGGACCTGGAGGCCCGTTGCCAGCCGCACCAGGCGGTGGGCTGACCGCCCCGCGGTTGGCCACCCCGCCCCCAGCGCTCGGCCGGCCCAGGCCCCGCTCCAGGGAGTCCACCACCCGGGAAGCGATGCGCTGCACCGCGATCGGCCGGGTGCGGCGATCGCGGAGCACGGCCTCCAGATAGCCCTCCAGCTTGCCGATCTCCAGCAGGGCGATGCCCCGCCGGGGCCCGCCCAGGCCCTCGCGGAACAACATCGGGTACCCGCCGAACTCCCGGGCCAGCTCCTCGTCGATGCGGGTGAAGGAGGAGTGGATCGGGGGGATCAGGCCGGAGCCAACGCCGGAGGGCCCCCAGGCATCGAAGTGGATCTCCACGGCGTAACCGCCCGCCGCCACGTGCCGCCGACCCACCGACCAGTTGGTGCCGGGTTCGTCCGGGTCGTGGATGGTGCGGAAGGGGGGCCGGTAGTACTCGATCCGCAGGCCGCGCCGTTGGCCCTCGGCCACCACCGCCTGGGCGATGACCATGTTCCAGTAGAGCTCGTCGCTGATGCCGGGATACATCGGTGCCGCCCCAGCCGCCACGGCCGCCCCGCTGGTGCCGGAGCCGGCGATGTTCTGGGAGTCGGCGTGGCCCGCCATCACCAGGATCGCGGTGCTGGGCGGCAGGGGGCGGGTTCCCACCCAGTCACGGGCCAGGCGGCTGCGGGGGCCGGTGAGCGGATCGCTCTCCGGGTTGGCGGGATAGGGGCTGACCCCACGGCTGGCCACCGGGCTGGGGCCCTGGCCCATGGACGGTGGGCCAGCCTCCTGAGCCTGTGCGGCGGCGAGGAGGCCGAGGGGGCCGCCGCTCAGGAGGGCGGTGAGAACGAGGCTGGAGGCGCGGCGGACCATGGCGGCGGGGCGGGAGCGGAGGGGGTCAGATCGGGGAGGTGAGCAGCGCACCGTCGCTGGCCAGTTGCAGGCGGGGGCCCAGCTCGGTTTCGATCGCGATCAGCTCGTCGCGATGGGCCCGCAGCCGCAGGGTGCTGCCGGCGCTGCCGGGCTCGGTCATCAGTCGCAGCTCCAGGCTCTCGCTGCGCTCGGCGCGGCGCCGGTAGATCCAGCCGGCCAGCGGGCCTGTGAGGGTCAGCAACAGCGGCCACCAGGCGAGGGACGGCAGCAGCTGGCGAAGCACGAGGCCGAGGCAGGCCGCCCCCAGGCCGCCGAGGAGGGAGAGCAGCACGGCCAGGGGCAGGCTGGAGCGCACCCGGCCGCGGAAACGCAGCACCTGGCGTTCCGGATCGCTGGCCTCGGTGGACCAGCCGCGGGCGTCGAGCCAGCCGCTGAGTCCCTCCAGCACCTCGACCGGCGGCCGCGGCGAGTGCACCTCCACGGTGGTGGTGCGGTCTTTGCTGGCCGCGCGGAGGAAGAACACCAGCCCGATCGCCAGCAGCAGCGTGAGCAGCAGGGTGGAACCCAGGGTGGGCATTGCGGAGGCCGGCCGGGCACAAGGGGCCTGCATTCTCCCCCATGCACGCAGGAGCCGGTGCTCGGTGGGTCACGATGGCGTTCTGTTTTTTCTGCGCGGTGCCCCGATGGCCCAGGCTTCCGCCTCTGCTCCCATGCCGCCACCGGCGCGCTTCGCCGTGTTCGACGGCGACCTGGACGGGGAATGGCTCCAGCTCTATGGCGGCGCCCGCGCCCTGGCGGTGGACACCGAGGCGATGGGGCTGATGCACGGCCGCGATCGCCTCTGCCTGGTGCAGATCTGCGATGGGGCTGACAACGTCGCCTGCATCCGCCTGGCGCGGGGCCAGCGGCAGGCGCCGCGGCTTCAGGCCCTGCTGGAGAATGGGGCGATCGAGAAGGTGTTTCACTTCGCCCGTTTCGATGTGGCGGCCCTGGCGGAGAACCTCGCCATTGCCGTGACGCCGCTCTTTTGCACGAAGGTCGCCAGCCGATTGGCCCGCACCTACAGCCCCCGCCATGGCCTGAAGGAGGTGGTGGGCGAGCTGGTGGGGGTGGAACTCGATAAGCAGGCCCAGAGTTCCGACTGGGGGCGGGTGGAGGAGCTGAGCGACGCCCAGCTGGCCTACGCCGCCGGCGACGTGCGCTGGCTGCTGGCCGCCCGCGATCGCCTGGAGGGGATGCTCCGGCGTGAGGAGCGCTGGGAGCTGGCCCGGCGCTGCTTCGCCTGCCTGCCGGTGATCGCCGAGCTGGATCGCCAGCGCTTCGGTTCGATCTTCGAGCACTGAATGGCGACCGGGTGGCGGGTCCCCGGCCTTCAGTCCTCGGTCATGAAGTTGTCGTCACTGCTCAGCGCCTGCAGCATGGCCGTCAACCGGCTGGCGTTGTCGACCCCCGAGGCCTCCGCCTCCGCCAGCATCCGCTGGGCGAGGGCCAGGCGGGCGGGGGTGTCCCGGTTGCCCTCCTGGGCGGCCCGGATATCCACCCGGCGGCGAGCCGCCGCGAGGCTGATCCCCAGGTGGCTCGCCAGGCGGCCGCAGGCGGCGTTGTAATCGCGGTCGGGGATGCCGGCCATCGCGGTTCGGGGAGGGGCAAGGGTCCCTTCATCATCCCCCCCCGGGCTCCGGACCTTCGGCATCCCCGAGCAGGCGGGCTTCCATCAGCCCGGCCAGCTGCGCGCTCCCGCCGGGCGGCCCCATCCGCCTCTGGCCGATGGCCCCCAGCCGTCTCCGCCTTTCGCCATCCGCCAGCAGGACCTGCAGTCGGCGACGCAGCTCCCCGGCGTCGTGGCAGGGGTGCACCGCCCCCCCCAGCAGTCGGCTCTGGCGTCGGGCGAAGCCCGCCTGGAACTGCGGCCCAGGGCCAGGCAGGGAGAGGGCCGGAATCCCCAGCCCCACCAGCTGCTCGCAGGCGGTGCCGGCGGTGGCCAGCCCCACCTCGGCCCAGCCGGCCCAGGCGGCGAAGCATCCTGGGCCGATCACGATCTCGATCCCCTCGCGCGTCCAGGCCCCCGCCACGGTGCTGTCGGCTGGCGGCGCCTGGGGCCGGAAGCCGGCCGCCGCGAGCAGGGGCTCCAGATCTTCCAAGGTGGGTCGGGCGCTGGTGGCCAGCAGCACGGTGGCGGGTTCGGCTGGGCGCAGGGGGAGGGCGGCCAGCAGGCGCGCCAGGTTGTGCTGCGCCTCGGGCATCCGGCTTCCGGGGAGCAGCAGCAGTCGCCGCCGACCCGCCAGCCAGCCGGGCGGCGGAGCCGTCGCCAACCCATCCATCATCGGATTGCCAGGGGCGAGGGCCGCCACCCCATGCCGCCTCAGGTTGCGGGCGGTCAGCCGGTCCCGCACCGCCACAAGCCGGCAGCGGGGGGAGCGCATCAAACCCCATTCCCAGGGATCCCACTCACTGCCCTTGGCCCGGTGGTAGGTGTCCGCCAGGGGAGTCGGGCCCCAACCCTGCGGTGCTGGCGTGGCCCAGGTGAGGTCGCTCTTGGGGGTGCCGAGGAAACCGAAGGGACCGCCTCCGGCCCAGGCCAACAGCAGGGGGAGCAGATCGCCCACGGCCAGAATGGGTTCACCGCTCTGGCCCCAGCGCCGCACCAGCCGCCACTGCCGCCAGCTCAGCAGGGGTAGCCCGGCTCCCAGATCGGCCAGCAGGCCGCCGAGGCTCTGGTTGCTGAACCCACCACTCGGCAGGGGTTGGCGCGGGCCCACCCGATGCAGCAGCCCGTGGCGCTCGGCCGCCGAGAAGGCTCCCCCCTCCCCCACCAGGGGCAGAACGGCCACGGGCAGCGGCCGCGGCCGCCGTTGTTGCAGGGCCTCAATCAGGCGCAGGGCGATCAGGTCCTCCCCATGGCCGTTGCTCAGGACCAGCAGGCGGGAGGACATGCCATGGCTGATACGATCCGATGAGGGGAGTTTGCTCCCCGACGGGCGGCATGGCCAAGTGGTAAGGCAGAGGACTGCAAATCCTTTATCCCCAGTTCGAATCTGGGTGCCGCCTCTCCCAATTCACCACGGCGACGCAAGAGCCGCCATTTCGTTGGCAGTGCCTCCCCTCGATCGGGTGCGATCAGGGTGTCGTGTCAGTCACTGCGGTCGCTGTGGTCGTCCCCTTTCCCATCCCCCGATGGCTGTGGGATGGGGAAGGGCAGGCAGCTCCGCAAGCCGGAATCCCCCCCTTCTCCAGAAATCCCCCACCACCGCCCTATCCCGCCACAGCCCACCCTCTTCCCGAACCGCCCGCGGCAGAAGCTGGCTTCGTCCCTTCCCAGATCGACAACAGGTTTGGGCATAATTGGATCCCTGCAATGTATGGCCATGGCAGCAGCGGCAGATCGACCCCAGCTGCCGTTGGCCCCCGTCCAGTCCAAGGCTGGCTACAGACCTGAGATTGACGGCCTGAGAGCCTTTGCTGTTGTGGCCGTAATCATCAACCACTTCGACGGCGATCTGTTGCCAAGTGGCTATCTTGGTGTGGATATTTTCTTTGTGATTTCTGGTTATGTGATTACGGCATCACTGTCCCGGCGTGTGAGCAAGAGCTTTGGTGATTTTCTGGTCGGGTTCTATGAAAGACGTGTCAAGCGCCTGGTGCCAGCCTTGTTGGTGTTTGTGCTGGTCACAGGCCTGCTGATCTGTCTGTTTAACCCCAGTCCCCAGCTGGCCCTCCGCACAGGTGTCACTTCTCTGTTCGGTTTCTCCAATGTCTATTTGCTCCAGCAAGCAACCGACTACTTCGCCCAGTCGACCGAGCTCAACCCCTTTACCCATACCTGGTCGCTTGGGGTGGAGGAACAGTTTTACCTCCTGTTCCCATTTCTTGTCTGGTTTTCGGGTTATGGCCGACAGGCGAAAAACGGTGCGAGAAATCTGTTCGTCTTGATTGCCGGCTTGGCAGTGGCTTCATTGCTTACTTTCGTGGGTCTCTATCCACGTAACCAGCCCGCAGCTTATTTTTTGATGCCGTCGCGATTCTGGGAGATGGCGGTAGGGTGCTTGGTCTTCATTGGCTATGACAAGCGGGCAATAATTGAGGAGGCATTAGGGAGGGTGCCACCCCTGCTCGTCCTGGCAGCCATGGTTGGCGTGTTGAATCTGCCCCTTGGTGCCGCCGTTCCAGCAACCATTGCCATCGTTGCCCTGTCGGCCATCTTGCTGGCTGGTTTAAAGAGCGGTACGGCGGCCTATCACCTCTTTACCAACAAGAGGGTTGTTTTTGTTGGTCTGATTTCGTATTCTCTCTACTTGTGGCACTGGGGGGTCTTGTCAATCAGTCGTTGGTCAATCGGGATTACGAGGCACTCGACCCCAATCCTCATTGTCTTGATGGCTGCGCTGGCTATTTTTTCTTACGAGTGTATTGAGAAGCCATTACGAAGGCAGCCATGGGCTCCCGAGAGGTATCTCACAATTTTGAGGGGGGCGCTGGCCTTGCTTTTGGCAGCCGTGGCTATCCAGGTTCTGAGCAAGAGAAATGCCGGGCTGCTCTCGATCGGAAACAGCCTGACCGGACCACAGCGCATCCCGGATACGGGTATAATTCAGAGGCGAATGTATTGCCACTTACCCAAGCGAAGCCAGACGGCAATCGCAGATTGCCTTGGCGGTGGCAATGCAAAAAATCGTGCCATCTATATTTTGGGGGACAGCCATGCCTCCAACCATTTCCCCAGCATCCAAGCGGCGGCCTCGGCTTTGCCAACTCCAGTCCAGGTGAAGGTTCTTGTGGATTGGGGGCTGATTAATTGGTTGTATGGAGTGAATAATTGCATGGGATTGCAGCCCTGCATAGAAGATGCATGGCCAAAGCACCGTGAATTCTTTCGGCATGCCCTTAAGCCGGGGGATGTCGTTGTTTTTTCCTGGTTTCGCCAAAGGGTTGTGGAGAAATCAAGGCATCTGCCACGCAAGCCGGATCCGGATAGGCTTTCAATTTTGAGCACTCGTCTTAATATGCTTGCCTCTT
>JBIIND010000196.1:0-4237 GCA_044337665.1 Cyanobium sp. | reverse complement strand
GGCATCGGGAAGCGCCCCAATCTGATTATCGGTGAGGATCAACCACCGCAAACTCGGGGATATCGCCCCAGCGGCAACTTCAGAGATGCGGTTGGATTTAAAGCCCACCATCTCCAGCTGCTCGCAGGATGAGAGCACCTGGGGCAGCCGCGTAAAGCGATTTTCCGAACAGAACAACACCCGTAATTGATGGAGCCGCGACAGGTCATCCGGAAGTGTCGATAACGCGTTGCCCGAGAGGTTAAGAACCTCAAGGCTGTCGGCCAGCTCGAAGATCTCCCTTGGGAATTCCTGGAGGTCACAGGCGAGATCCAGCCGCTTGATCCCCTTCAGCTGGCCGGAGCGCAGGGCGGCAAGAGTGGTAGGGGGTGTGGTCATGGGTGGGAGAAGAGGCCTGTTGAAAGCAGAAGAAAAGTGCGGGGTGTCAGCAAAGCTTCATCAAAAATTGGCTCAAGGGTCAGGCAATCAATCCTCTTGTCTCATCCATTGTTCTTGCGCTCCTTGGCACAGCACTGGCCACGGTCCAGCCGGATCCTTTTCATGGCATCGAATCCGCAAGGCCTGGAAACCAACTTTATCCTAGAGCCCTGCGATTGTTGACCCTTTGCGCCAGAAACACCTGGCCTCACAGTGATTGCCATGAATGCTGACGTTGATTTCTCGAGGCTTCGCAATACAAGCGCAGACCTCAAAAGTCTCATTGAGTGGTTTTTGTTGGGCACGCGAATGTCATCGCTCAACTCCAGATATCGGTAAACTGACTCACAGCTTTCAAGAATCACCCCTTCACCGCATCCCCGGTGGCACTCGGCAAAATAAATCGCTGCAGGGCCACAAACAGCACCATCACCGGCAGGATCGATACGATCGCCCCCGCCGCCACCAGGCGCCAGTCGAGGGAGAAGCTGCTGGCCAGTTGCTGCAGGCCCAGGGGCAGGGTGTAGAGGCCAGGGTCGTCGATGATGATCAGCGGCCAGAGGAAATCACTCCAGCTGCCGATGAACACAAACATCGCCAGGGTGATCAGGTCGGCCCGGGCCGCGGGGATCATCACATTCCACCATTCCCCCAGCGGCGTGCAGCCATCGATCCGCGCCGCCTCCTCCAGCTCCACCGGCACCGCCAGGAAGCTCTGGCGCAGCAGAAAGATGCCGAAGGCGGTTGCGGCCTGGGGAAGGATCAGGGCCCACAAGGTGTTGCGCAGCCCCAGCTGCACCATCAGCAGGTACAGCGGGATCATCACCACCTGGAACGGGATCAGGATCGTGGCCACCACCACCGCCAGCACCAGACCCCGCCCCGCAAAGCGCAGCCGCGCCAGCGGGTAGGCCGCCAGGGAGCAGAACAGCAGGTTCGCCAGCACCGCCAGGGAACTCACCACGGCGCTGTTGAGCACGTAGGTGGCCATCGGGTTGTCGGCGAACAGGCGCCCGTAGGCCGCCAGGCTCGGCTGCGCGGGCAGCAGGGCCGGTGGGCTGGTGAAGATGTCCTCGGCGGGGCCCTTCAGGGAGGTGCTCACCAGCCACAGCAGGGGCAGCAACATCAGCAGCGCCACCACGAGCAACAGCCCCAATTGGACGGCGGTGGCCAGGGTGCTGCGCCGGTCGCTCACAGCGGCGGACATTGGACGGGATCGGCGCATCGCTGAGCTCAACCGTAGGGGCCGAAACGGCTGGTGCAGGCGGCGCCGCAATGGCTCCCCAGACTCACGGCCTGCTCGGCGCTCCAGAGCGCCGCCAGGGCCGCCGTCACCCCCGCCGCGAAGCTGTCACCACAGCCATAGGTGCAGACGACCTCGGTGCTGAGGCTGGGGGCGTCGAAGCGGCCGCCCGGCTCGATCCTCCCGCCCGCCGCGCCCTCCGTGGTGATCCGCAGCCTGGGCGGTTGTTGCAGGGAGCCCTCCGGCACCGCTTCGCCCGGGTCGAGGCCGCTGCCGATCAACGCATCCAGCCTGACCCCCGCCTCATTGAGCACCGGCAGCCGCAGGCGTGGGGTGGCCGTCAGCACCCGGGCGGCACGGCAGGCCCGCAGGGCGGCCGGGTCGGCGGCGGTGACGAACACGCCGTCGCAGTCCGCCAGCTCACCCCAGGGCAGGGGGTCGACGGCCATGGGGGTGAGGCGCTCGCCGATCACCGTGATCGACCGGTCGCCGTGGCTGTCCACGAAGGAGATCCCCCGGCGGGTGGGCGCCTCGCGCCAGGCCACGTGCAGCTGCAGCCCCAGCTCCGTGAGCCGCTCCACGGTGCGCGCGCCGATGGCATCGCGCCCCAGGGCGGTGAAAAAGGGCACCGGCCGCCCCAGCAGCCGCGCCAGCTGCACCGCCGCCACCGCGCCGCCACCGGCCGGTTCCTCCAGACAATCGCTTGCATGGCCGATCAGCCCCGCCGCCGGCAGCCGATCCACCTTCAGAAAGCTCACCCACTCCACATGGCCCACCACCGCCAGCCGCAGCGGCGGCAACGGCGGCAGGGATTCCGGAGACCAGAGCCGCATCACGGAGCGCTCCGCGCAATCAGCTGGCAGCCCAGCACGGCGAGGGCCTCGCCGGGAAGCCCCAGGAAGCGATCCAGCCAGGCCGCCCCGCTCGGCGGCACCTGGGCGATGCCCACCAACACCCCCCGGCCCTCCCCATCCAACGGCCGGCCGCAGGCCCGCTTGCGCTGCCCCCGGGCTTCGCCGGTGCCCAGGCGCGTGCTCACCCGCAGCTCTGGGGCCACGGCGCGACCCGCGACCCGCAGCCGGAAGCGGGCGTCGAAGGCCAGGTCCACCAGGCCCGCGCCGGGATTCCAGCGCCCCGCCAGCTCCAGGGGCTTGATTGCGATCTCCAGACCCGGCGGCAGGGGCAGCCCCAGAATCCGCCCGCTGCGGGCATCAAGCGGCGGAATCGTGAGCGCGGCCGGTGCAAACACCAGGGGCCGCCAGCCCTCGCCGGCCTCCGCTCCGCTCTCGCCCCGGCCGCCGCCGCCGCGGGCGTCGTAGCGGAAGCGGGGCCAGGGGCCGATCGCCAGGGCGCAGCCCGCCTGCGTGATCAGCTCCACATCGGGCTGGGTGAAACTGTGGATCAGGGGAACCTGCGGCGGCCATGGGCGTATCTTCCCGCCTGCTTTGTTGAGCGGCCTCTCCCTGCTGGCGGTGGAGGGCTACCGCTCTGCCCTGGCGCTGGCCGGACCGAACCGTGGCCACGGATTCAGCCGAAGGTGAGCGAAAACATTCCAAAAGGGTCAGAGGCCCTGCCCCCTGGACGCTGTCTGGGCTGGTGCGCGGTTGTTTTGTTGTCAGACTGGCTTTGGGTTGCTTGAATGGCGATGGGCTTCCATGCCCCAACCAGAACTGTTGCTTATCCCTATTTTCTTCTGATGTCCCGTTCGCGCACCTTCTTTTCGGATTTCAAGGACTTCATCAACAAGGGAAATGTGGTTGACCTGGCGGTGGCCGTCGTGATCGGCGGCGCCTTCGGCAAGGTTGTGGACGCCATCGTCAGCCTGGTGATGGGCTCGGTTCTCGAACCGGCGATGAAGGCCGCCAAAGTGGCCTCGATCGCCAGCTGGCCCGCAGGTTCCGTGATCGTGGCGCTGATCAACTTCCTGGTAATCGCCTTCGTGGTGTTCCTGATCGTGCGCGCCATTGAGGCCTCCCGCCGTGGCCAGGCCGCCGTCGCCGCGCCCGACCCCCAGGCCCAGCTCGCCTCCGCCGCCACCCGCCTGGCCGAAGCCCTCGACCGTCGCCAGCTCTGACCTCCCGGCCCTGGATCTGCGCGACCGCGTGTCCATGGACGGCTCCATCACGATCCAGGCCCTGGGGGACGCCCATTGGCCCGGGGTCTGGCGGGTCTTGGAGCCCGTGTTCCGGGCGGGGGAAACCTTTCCCCACGATCCGGCCATCGGGGAAGACGAAGCGCGCCGGCTGTGGTTAGCGCCCGAGAATGCCGTGTTTGTGGCGCTGGAGGCGCATCAGGAGGTGGTGGGCACTTATTACTTGCGTGCCAACAGCCTCAGCCTCGGCGCCCATGTGGCCAATGCCGGCTATGCGGTGGCCGAAGCGCGCCGCCGCCGCGGCATCGGCCGCCAGCTCTGCCAGCACTCCCTGCACGAGGCCAGGCGCCTCGGCTTTCGCGCCCTTCAGTTCAACCTGGTGGTGAGCAGCAACCGCGCCGGGCTGGCCTGCTGGCAAGCCAATGGTTTCACCATCGTGGGCACCCTGCCCGGTGCCTTTCGCCATCCGCGCCTGGGTTATGTGG
>JBIIND010000195.1:0-4240 GCA_044337665.1 Cyanobium sp. | reverse complement strand
CATCACCAGGATCTCCATCGCCAAGCCCTGCCGTTGCCGCGCCATTCAAGCGTCCAGACAGCGGCCAGGCGTCGCTCAGGGGCCGCAGGGCAGGGGGTGGCCCAACTGTTCAAACGGCACCGGATCGAGCTGGAGCACCACCGTCGTCGCCCCTGGAGGCGCGGGCTCCGGGGCCTCCGTCGCGCGCCCGTAGCGTCGGCCATCAAACACCAGATGCACCCGCTCCCCGGGCGGTCCGCCCAGGGCCAGGGCCGCCGGCATCGTCAGGGTCTGCCAGCCGTACCGGCGCTGCCCATCGATCAGCAGCGGCGATTCGAACAGGTCGAGCTCGTTCACCAGCTCCAGGCCGGAGAGCAGCCGGCGGAAGACAAACAACGTGCAGCCACGGCTGCCGCACACATACGAGCCCACCACCGCCGCCAGCGATTCCGGCTCACCATCGCCATCAAGATCCACCAACGTGTGCACGTAGCGCATCTCCCCCACGTCGGCGCAGCGGGGCCGCTCCCCCTTCGTGCGGGCCTGCTGCCATTCGGTGCCGTCCGGATCCGGCGCCTTCCCCGGCACCAGGTCGAACGGTCCGTCGAACAGCCGCTGCCGCATCGCCGCCTCCAGCGCCGGATCCGGGCGATTCACCGGCGGCAACACCTGACCCACACCGGGCAGCGGCGGCGGCAACAGCGGCGGCGGCGCTGGCACGGGCGGCACGGGCAGCGGCAGCGGTGGCGGTGGCGGTGGCGGTGGCGGTGGCGCCTGGGCCAGGGCCGATCCCCACGGCAGGGGGAGAAGCAGGAGCAGAAGCGGAACCAGGCGCATCCGCGGGCCGGGCCGCATCGCTACATCACGCAACTTAAAGCGGCTGGCCCGCCCAACCCCGATGATGCCTGCAGACCCACGCCATCCAGCGGCGCCATGGACGTCATCCCCGCCATCGACCTGCTCGACGGGCAGTGCGTGCGCCTGCACCAGGGCGATTACGAGCAGGTGACCCGCTTCAGCGACGACCCGGTGCAGCAGGCCCTGGACTGGCAGCGCCAGGGGGCCCGGCGCCTGCACCTGGTGGATCTGGATGGGGCCCGCAGCGGCGAACCCGTCAACGACGCGGTGATCCGCCGCATCACCGCCGCTCTCTCCATTCCGGTGCAGCTCGGCGGCGGCGTGCGCAGCGCCGAGCGCGCCGACGACCTGCTCTCCTTCGGGCTCGATCGCGTCATCCTCGGCACGGTGGCCCTGGAGCAGCCCGAGCTGGTGCGCAGCCTGGCGGCCCGCCATCCCGGTCGGATCGTGGTGGGCATCGACGCCAAGGACGGCCGGGTGGCCACCCGCGGCTGGCTCGAAGCCAGTTCCGTGCTCGCCACCGACCTGGCGGCCCGCTTCGCCGGCAGCGGCATCGCCGCGATCATCAGCACCGACATCGCCACCGACGGCACCCTCGCCGGTCCGAACCTGGAGGCCCTGCGCCAGATGGCCCTGGCCAGCCCCGTGCCGGTGATCGCCTCCGGCGGCGTGGGCGACCTGGCCGATCTGCTCTCCCTGCTCAGCCTGGCGCCCCTGGGGGTCGAGGGGGTGATCGTCGGCCGTGCCCTCTACGACGGCCGTGTTGAGCTGGCCGAGGCGCTGGCGGCCATCGGCCCCGAGCGACTCCAGGATCCCCTGGGGCTCACGATCGCCTGAGGGCTGCGGTAGCCGACGCGCCAGCGCGCTTCTTCAGGATCGCTATAAAGGAGCCATTGCCCCCCCGCCGTGGCACCCCACAGCGCCACCATTCCCGTAGCCCTGGCTCCCCAGGACAGCGCTTCGGCCCACCCGCCGCCCGTGCACAGCGGTGTCGCCACCGCCCGCATCCATGGCGTGGAGATGCACAACGTCGACGATGTCTTCCGCCGCTGTCGCGACCTGGGCCTGCGCCTCAGCCGCCAGCGCCGCATGGTGCTCGCCCTGCTGTGGTCGCAGAAGAGCCACCTCAGCGCCCGGGACATCTACGAACAGCTCAACGACATGGGCCGCAACATCGGCCATACCTCCGTCTACCAAAACCTGGAGGCGCTCCAGTCGGCGGGGGTGATCGAATGCCTCGACCGGGCCAGCGGCCGCCTCTACGGCTACCGCGCCGATGCCCACAGCCACCTCACCTGCCTGGAGACCGGCGAGATCCGCGACCTCGACGTGGTGCTGCCCCCGGAGCTGCTGCAACGCATCGAAGCCCACACCGGCTTCACGATCGAGAACTACACCCTGCACCTGGCCGGTCGCCGGGCCCCCGCCCTGGCCTCCTCCCTGCAGGAAGCCGGGGGGGATCGTTAGGGTTTGGTGGCGCGGCGCTCCCCCCCCTTGGGCCGACGACCGGCTGATCCCCCCGCCCGGCTGCTGCTGTTCGCTGAACCCCTGCAGCGGGAAGGGCTGGGTCAGTGGCTGACGGCCGGTCCCGACGGCTGGCGGGTGCTGGACCCTGCCGCTGCCGAAGCGGACAGCCCCCAGCTGGTGATCTGGTGTCTCGCCAACCCGCCGGATCGGGAAGCGCTGCAGCGGGAGCTGCGGAGCCTGCTGGACCGGTGGCAGCCGGCGCCGCTGCTGTTGCTCCTGCCCGCCTCGCCCCCCTACCCCGCGGACTTTCTGCTTGACCTGCCGGTGCAGGGCCTGCTGGAGGCGCCGGAGGCGGAGGCGGTGCGCACCGCCGTGCGCACCCTGCTGGCCGGGGGTCGGGTGGTGGAGATCGCCGCGGCGCCGACGGCCCGGCGGGAGCCCCGCGAAGCCGGCGGGCCCCTGGGCCTGGGCCAGTGGCTGTTGAGCAGCGGTCTGCAGCAGATCGACGCGGAGCGGGAGCTCTGCCGCCGCCTGCTTGATCCACCCCCCGAGGGCTTGGTGGCGGAGCTGCTGCTGCGGGGCCGCCTGCGGGAGCTGGAGGCTGCCCGTCGGCTGCTGCTCTGGCTGTGGGGCCCGCTGCAGCTGGCCTGGTCCCTCCCCCTGCTCGAGCTGGAACCCGAGACGCCCCGGGCCGCGCCCCACGCCGCCCCCGCCGTGGCCCTCAGCCTGCGCCAACGCACGGCGGACGGCATCTGGGAAGCCCTGGAGCAGCGCCTCCGCGCCACGGCCACCGCCGGACCCGGCAATGAAAGCGGCCAGC
Organism: Cyanobium sp.; assembly: GCA_044337665.1. Lineage (GTDB taxonomy): Bacteria > Cyanobacteriota > Cyanobacteriia > PCC-6307 > Cyanobiaceae > Cyanobium. Next base: position 1,116 of record JBIIND010000195.1, on the reverse strand, counting down.
TCCTGGCCCTCGACGGTCTCCTGGCGGAGCGGCGCAGCGATCTGCTGCTCGCCCTGCTGGAGCAGTTCCAGCAGTTGCGCAGCCGCCTGCAGGAGTCGGATCCCCGCGGCGAGCGCCTGCTGGAGAGCTGGCAGGAGCTGCAGCCGGAGCTGCGCCGCATGGCCCTGCGCCGGATGGCGGGCACCTATGTGCAGCTCCCCCAGCAGGGGCGCCTCCTGCCGGTGGCCGACACATTGGTGGCCGGCAGCCAGCTGGAGCTGGGCGACCCGGAGCTGCCCGAGCCCACCCCCATGCTCGGCACCCTGATCCAGGCCCGGCCGCTGCTGGTGGACGGCCGCCTGCTGCCGCCGGATGAACCGCGGGCCGTTCTTTACCTCGAGATGCTCCTGGCCAACTGGCTGGTGCGCTCCGCTGAGCAGGTGGCCGCCGAGGTGCTCGCCGCCTGCGCCGAATGGCCGGAGCTGCGCCGCTACCTGCTGCGACCGGAGCTCCTCTCCACCCGCAACCTGGAGCGCCTGCGCAACCAGCTCAACGCCCAGCAGCGCTGGACCAGCTGGGTGGAGCGCCCCGTGCAGCTCTATGAAAGCCGCCGCCAGCTGTTCCGCCTCGAAGGGGGCGCCATCCGGCTCGCCGACCTCACCGAACCGCGGGACCGGGAATTGCGCTCGCTGGGCTGGCCCCAGCAGCTGGTCACCCTCGCCCTCGAAGCCCGCGATGCCCTGGCCCCCCAGCTGCAGAGCCTGGTGAAGTCCATCGGCGACCTGGTGGTGGTGCTGCTGACCCAGGTGGTGGGCCGCGCCATCGGCCTGGTGGGCCGGGGCATCGCCCAGGGGATGGGGCGGAGCCTGAACCGCAGCTGAGGCGGGCGGAGGGCACAATGGCCCCAATGCCTTTCCCCCCGCTGCCGTCCCCCTTGCCGGCCCCCATCGCCCCCGCCTCCCGCTCCGCCGCCCCCCTGCGGGTGCTGATCCGCCGTGCGGTCGCCCTGGGGCTGGTGCTGGCGCTCTGGCTGGTGCTGCCCAGGCCCGCCCAGGCCTCCCTGGAGAACGACCGCTACGACGGCAATATCTTTGCCCTCTACGCCGGCAACGGCTCCCTGGTGCCGCCCCGCAGCAC
>JBIIND010000006.1:0-14757 GCA_044337665.1 Cyanobium sp. | reverse complement strand
GTATTGGGTTTCCTCCGCATCGCCACCACCGAACTCAAAGCCGAGACCGCCGCCACCCTTTTCAATCACCTTCGAACCGATGTTCGAGGTCATGATGATCAGGGTGTTCTTGAAATCAACCGTGCGACCCTTCGAGTCGGTCAGCCGGCCGTCCTCCAGCAGCTGGAGGAGGAGGTTGAAGACATCGGGGTGGGCCTTTTCAATCTCATCGAACAGCACCACGGTGTAGGGGCGGCGACGCACGGCCTCGGTGAGCTGCCCCCCCTCGTTGAACCCCACATACCCCGGAGGGGAACCGATCAGTTTGCTGACCGTGTGGCGTTCCATGAATTCCGACATGTCGAGGCGGATCATCGCCTCCTCGCTGCCGAAGAAGTAGGCGGCCAGGGCCTTGGTGAGCTCGGTCTTGCCGACGCCGGTGGGGCCGCTGAAGATGAAGCTGGCGATCGGTCGATTGGGATTCTTCAGACCCACCCGGGCGCGACGGATCGCCCGGGACACCGCCTTCACCGCCTCGTCCTGGCCGATCAGACGCTGGTGGAGGGTCTCCTCCATGTTGAGCAGCTTGACCGACTCACTCTCGGTGAGCTTCTGCACCGGCACTCCGGTCCAGGACGCCACGATCTGGGCGATGTCCTCCTCGGTCACCAGTGGCGTGCGCATCCCCCCCTCACCAGGCTCCTCGATCGAAGCGGTGACGGGGGTCTCGACGGCAGCCCCCAGGGAGGGTTCCTCGTCGCGGCGGGCCTGGAGGATGGAGCGGAGCTGCTCCCGCAGTTCCACCTCCCGATCCCGCAGCTCACCGGCCTTGGTGTAGTCCTGCTGACGGACGGCCTCCTCCTTCTGCTTCTGAACCTCCCGCAGCTGCTTGTCCACCTCCTTGGCGGCGGGCGGAAGCTTGGAGTTGAGCAGTCGTACACGGCTGCCGGCCTCATCGATCAGGTCGATGGCCTTATCCGGCAGGAAGCGATCGGAGATGTAGCGGTCGCCCAGGGTGGCGGCCGCGACGATGGCTTCGTCGGTGATCTTCAGGCGGTGGTGCTGCTCGTAGCGCTCCCGCAGGCCCCGCAGAATCTCGATGGTGTCGTCCACCGAAGGCTCTCCCACCATCACGGGCTGGAAACGGCGCTCCAGGGCGGCATCGCGCTCGATGTGCTTCCGGTACTCGTCCAGGGTGGTGGCACCGATGCACTGCAGCTCGCCGCGGGCCAGGGCGGGTTTGAGGATGTTGGCCGCGTCGATGGCGCCCTCGGCGGCGCCGGCGCCGATGAGGGTGTGCACCTCGTCGATCACGAGGATCACGTTGCCCGCGGAGCGGATCTCCTCCATGATTTTCTTGAGGCGCTCCTCGAACTCACCGCGGTACTTGGTGCCGGCCACCAGCAGACCGATGTCGAGGGTGAGGACGCGCTTGTCCTCCAGGATGTCGGGGACATCACCGGTGGTGATGCGCTGGGCCAGGCCTTCGGCGATGGCGGTCTTGCCGACGCCGGGTTCGCCGATCAGCACCGGATTATTTTTGGTGCGCCGGCCGAGGATCTGAATCACCCGGTCGATCTCGTGCTGGCGACCGACCACCGGATCCAGCTTCGACTCGGCGGCGAGATTGGTGAGGTTGCTGCCGAACTCATCGAGGGTGGGGGTCTTGGTGGAGCCCTTGCCGCCCCCGCCGGCGGCCACCTCGGCCGTTTCGCCGAGCATGCGGATCACCTGGGTGCGCACCTTCGCCAGGTCGACCCCGAGGTTCTCCAGCACCCGCGCCGCCACGCCCTCCCCCTCCCGGATCAGGCCGAGCAGGAGATGTTCGGTGCCGATGTAGTTGTGGCCCAACTGGCGTGCCTCCTCGAGGGAGAGCTCCAGAACGCGCTTGGCGCGGGGGGTGAAGGGGATCTCCACGGCGACGAAGCCGGAACCGCGCCCGATGATCTTCTCCACCTCGACCCGGGCGTCCTTGAGGTTGACGCCCATCGACTTCAGCACCTTCGCGGCGACGCCCGTGCCCTCGCCGATCAGGCCGAGCAGGATCTGCTCAGTTCCGACGAAATTGTGACCCAGGCGGCGGGCCTCCTCCTGGGCCAGCATGATCACCTTGATGGCCTTCTCGGTGAACCGCTCGAACATGGGCTGGGCCGATTGCAGGTCTGACCAACCTATCAGGAGTGAAGGGGCAGCGGTGACGGGGTGCGGAAGGTCGGCCAGGCGGAGGGCAGAAGCATTGCTGTCACAGGGATAACCCTGGAGAAAAAGTATCCGTGACAGCCGGAATGATGGAGGGATGCGGTAGCAAGTTATCGGTTTCCCGTACCCGGCTCCCGGGTCAGTTTCAGCCATTGGATCAGGGCATCGTCGCCATTGCCGTAGTAACGGTGACGAATGCCGGCTTCCTGGAAGCCCAGCGCCCCGTACAGCCGCCGGGCCGGCAGGTTGGTGGCCGCCACTTCGAGGGTGGCCCGCTCCGCGCCAAGCCCGCGGGAGCGGCGTAGCAGGGCTGTGAGCACCTGTCGGCCCAGGCCCCTTCGCCGCCAGGCGGGGGCCACCGCCACCGCCGTGATGTGGAGCTCGTCCACCACCAGCCAGCCCGTGGCCAGGGCCAGAAGCTCCCCCGAAAGGAACAGCCCGACCCCGGGCCGGCGGCCATCCTCCAGCTCCCGGAGCCATTGCGCCTCACTCCACAGCCCCCCCAGGCTGGCCTGATCAAGATCCCGGCAGGCCTGCAGGTGCGCGGCCGTCAGGTCGGCCTGCCGCAGCCAACCCTCCGGAGCGTCGCGGGCTTCCCCACCGGGGGCGGCTGGCTGCTCGGGCATCGAAGCCAGCAGCACGCTGGTTAGCATCGAAAATTGCGATCTTTTCAGCGGGCCCCATGGTGACCAGCATCCAGCCTGCCAGCCACGGTCTCGGCACCGGAGACGGCACCGAAGCCCAGCCCGCGTCAGCCGCCCGACCCTTTGAGGGCGACCGGGATCCGCGCAGCCCCAACCGCAACCTCACTCCGCTCAGCACCCGCCTGGATCGGGAGGGGCATCTTGAGGTAGGCGGCTGTCGCCTCAGCGAGCTGGCCCGCACCTACGGCACGCCGCTGTACGTCCTGGATGAGGACAGCCTGCGCACCGCCTGCCGCGCCTACCGGGAGGCACTGGAGCAGTTCTACCCAGGACCCTCCCTCGCCCTTTATGCCTCCAAGGCGAACAGCTCCCTGGCGATCACGGCGCTGGTGGCCTCCGAAGGCCTCGGCCTCGACGCCGTCTCCGCGGGCGAGCTGCTCACCGCCCTGGAGGGGGGGATGGCGCCGGATCGGATCGTCCTGCACGGCAACAACAAATCCCGGGAGGAGCTGGAACTGGCCGTGAACCGGGGCGTCACGGTGGTAGTGGACAACTGGCACGACCTGGATCTGCTCGCCCAGGTGGCACCCGCCGCGGGCCCGCCGGTGCGCCTGCTGCTGCGCTTCACCCCCGGCATCGAGTGCCACACCCATGAGTACATCCGCACCGGACACCTCGACAGCAAGTTCGGCTTCGACCCCGACCAGCTCGAAGCGGTGCTCCGCCACCTGGTCGATTGCCCCTGGGCCTGCCTCGATGGGCTGCACGCCCACATCGGCTCCCAGATCTTCGAGTTGCAGCCCCACCGCGACCTGGCGGGGGTGATGGCCGATGCCCTCGCCCTGGCCCGCTCCCTCGGCCATCCCTGCAGCGATCTGAACGTCGGTGGCGGTCTGGGCATCCGCTACGTGTCTAGCGATGATCCCCCTTCGATCCAGGAGTGGGTGCGCACCATCGCCACCGCCGTGGTGGAGGCCTGCACGAGCCGCTCCCTGGCCCTGCCGCGGCTGTTGTGCGAGCCCGGGCGCTCCCTGGTGGCCAGCGCGGGCGTGACGCTCTACACAATCGGCAGCCGCAAGGAGATTGCCGGTGTACGCACCTACCTTTCGGTGGATGGGGGAATGAGCGACAACCCCCGGCCGATCACCTATCAATCGCAATACACCGCCGTGCTCGCCGACAGCCCCCTGGCCGCGGGCGAGGAGGCGGTGACCGTCGCCGGCAAGCACTGCGAATCCGGCGACGTGCTGCTCCGCGACCTGCGGCTCCCCGCCGCCCACAGCGGGGACGTGCTGGTGGTGTTCAGCACCGGCGCCTACAACGCGTCGATGGGATCGAACTACAACCGCATCCCCCGGCCGGCGACCGTGCTGGTGCAGGAGGGCGGCGCCGACCTGGTGCAGCGCCGCGAACAGCCGGAGGATCTGCTGCGGCTCGACCTGCTCCCCGCCCGGCTTGGCCCGGTACAGTGACTGGGAGGCGGAAATCGGTTTACCGGTTCCCCCCGTGACCCTGTGATCCCCCACGCTCCGCTTCGGCGGATGCCCCTCAATCGCCGTCGTGCAGGCCCTCCAGCTCTGGCTGCAAAATTTCGACTGGCGTCTGCCGCTCGATCTGATGGCGGCCACTGCCCTGGGCATGGTGGTTCTGGGCCGCGTGACCGAGGTCAGGAGCTTCTGGCTGCTGCGGGGCTACCTGTTTCTCGTGGCCCTGGCCTGGGTGGTGCAGCGCACCGCCAGCCTGCCCCTCACCAGCAAGCTGGTGGACGCCCTGGTGATGGCCTGCAGCCTGGCCCTGGCTGTGCTCTGGCAGGGGGAACTGCGGCGCGTGATGGAGCTGCTGGGCACGGGGCGCATCAACGTGCTGTTCGCCGACCGCCGCCGCGACTCCCTGGCCAGCGGCGCGGTGAGCGTGCTCACCGAGGCGGCTGGCCGCCTCTCCCAGGCTCGCCGCGGCGCCCTGATCGTGCTCGACCTGGGCAGCGATCTGCGTCCGGAGGACTTCCTCAATCCGGGGGTGAAGCTCGATGCCCATCTGTCGGTCGACCTGCTGCTCAACCTCTTCGCCGTGGATACCCCGCTGCATGATGGCGCCGTGCTGGTGCGCAAGAACCGCATCGTGGCGGCCGGGGTCATCCTGCCCCTCTCCCGCCAGGGGCTGAACCGCTACGGCACCCGTCATCTGGCCGCCCTGGGGCTGACCGAACGGCACGACCACTGCCTCTGCGTTGTGGTCTCCGAGGAAACAGGCACACTCTCCCTCGCCTGCCAGGGCCGTCTGGAGCGGCCGATCACCAGCAGCCGCCTACACGATCTGCTCACCGAATCCCTGGCCACCGCGCCGACAGGTCGTAGCGTGGCAACGGAATCGCCTGAAACCCGCGGATGAGTCGCGCCCTGGCGACCACACCCTCGCTTTCGCGAGAGCCCCTCCCCCCCCAGTTGGATCCCGAGCGCCTGCCCGCCCATGTGGCGGTGATCATGGACGGCAACGGTCGCTGGGCCCGCCAGCGCGGGCTGCCCCGGGTGATGGGCCACCGCGCCGGCGTCGAGGCGCTCAAACGCACCCTGCGGCTCTGCAGTGACTGGGGCATCGGCGCCCTCACCGCCTATGCCTTCTCCACCGAGAACTGGAATCGCCCCGGGGAGGAGGTGACCTTCCTGATGGCCCTGTTCGAGCGGGTGCTGGCCCGGGAACTGGAGGGGCTGATGCGGGAGCAGGTGCGCATCCGTTTTCTCGGGGATCTGGAGCAGCTTCCGGATGGACTGCAGGCCCTGATCGCCGACGCCACAGCGCGCACCGCCACCAACTGCGGCATTCGCTTCAACGTCTGCACCAACTACGGGGGGCGCAGCGAACTGGTGCGCGCCGCCCGCAGGCTGGCGGAGCAGGTGGCGGCGGGCCACCTGGATCCGGCCGCGATCGACGAGGATCGCTTCGCGGCGGAGCTGCACACCGCCGGAGAGGTGGACCCCGACCTGCTGATCCGCACGAGCGGCGAACAACGCATCAGCAATTTCCTGCTCTGGCAGCTGGCCTACGCCGAACTGCACCTCACCGATACGCTCTGGCCGGATTTTGACGCCGCGGCCCTGCGGGCGGCCCTGGTGGATTATCAGGGGCGCTCCCGCCGTTTCGGAGGCGTCGACCCGACCCCATGATCACCCGCCACGACTGGAGCCGGCCGGAGATTGAATCCCTCCTCCACCTGCCCTTGATGGACTTGCTCTGGCAGGCCCAGCAGGTTCATCGCGCCGCCAACCCGGGCTACAGGGTGCAGCTCGCCTCCCTGCTGAGCGTGCGCACGGGGGGGTGCGAAGAGGACTGCGCCTATTGCCCCCAGTCCCTGCATCACAGCAGCGACGTGGGAGACCGGCCCGAGCTGGACGTGGAGCCGGTGCTGGCCCGGGCTCGGGCCGCCCGCGATGTCGGCGCCCAGCGCTTCTGCATGGGCTGGGCCTGGCGGGAGATCCGCGACGGCGCCCCGTTCGAGGCGATGCTGGCGATGGTGCGGGGGGTGCGGGAGCTGGGCCTGGAGGCCTGCGTCACCGCGGGCATGCTCAGCGAGGTCCAGGCACAACGCCTGGCGGAGGCGGGCCTGACGGCCTACAACCACAACCTCGACACCAGCCCAGAGCACTACGGAGAGATCATCAGCACCCGCACCTACCAGGAGCGGCTGGAAACCCTGCAACGGGCCCGCCGCGCCGGGCTCAGCCTCTGTTGCGGCGGCATCATCGGCATGGGGGAGAGCCTCACCGACCGCGCCGGACTCCTGCAGGTGCTCGCGGGTCTTGATCCCCATCCCGAAAGCGTGCCGATCAATGCCCTCGTGGCGGTGGAGGGAACCCCCCTGGCCGACCGCCCCCCTGTCGACCCCATCGACCTGGTGCGCATGGTGGCGGTGGCCCGCATCCTGATGCCCCACAGCCGCGTGCGGCTGAGCGCCGGCCGCGAGCAGCTGACGCGCGAGGCCCAGATCCTCTGCCTGCTGGCGGGGGCCGATTCCATCTTTTACGGCGATACCCTCCTCACCACCGGCAATCCGGCGGTGGAGGCGGACCGCGACCTGCTGGCGGCCGCCGGTGTGCAGGCCTGGGGGGAAGCGCCCGGGGTGAAGGGGTCAGGTCCACGCCAGGAGGTGTGCCGCTGAGCGCCGCGATCCGGAAGCCGCTCACCGCCGTGGGAGCCGCGGCCACCCCCCCCACTCTCTCGGTGGCGGCTTTCTACCAATTCGCCGACCTGACGGGGGCCACAGGCCTGGACGGCCGTCCCGCCGATGGCCTGCGCCAAGAGTTGCGGCAGCTGGCCGGGGCGTGCGGGGTCAGGGGCACGATCCTGTTGGCGTCCGAGGGGGTGAACGGCACCCTCTGCGGCAGCGATGCCGGGGTGGAGGCTGTGCTGGAGCGACTTCGGGCGATTCCCGGCCTTGGCGGCATGCGGGCTCGCCACAGCCGCACGCCGAGCCAGGCCTTCGATCGCCTGCGGGTGCGTTGGCGCCCCGAGATCGTGACGATGGGCCGCCCGGATCTGCGCCCTGGCCTCGATGCCCCCACGGGCATCCCGGTGGCGCCCGCCCGCTGGGATGCCCTGATCGCCGATCCCCACACCCTGGTGATCGACACCCGCAACGCCTTTGAGGTGGCGATGGGCAGCTTTCCCGGCGCTCTCGACCCCGGCCTCCCCCGCTTCGGCGCCTTCCCCGCGTGGGTGCACACCCGGCTGAAGCCGGAACTGGAACAGCGACGTGCGCAGCGGATCGCCCTGTTCTGCACCGGCGGCATCCGTTGTGAAAAGGCCAGCGCCCTGCTGCTCCGGGAGGGCCTGCCGGAGGTGCACCAGCTCGAGGGCGGCATCCTGCGCTACCTGGCGGAGATCCCTCCGGCCCGCAGCCGCTGGCGGGGAGCCTGTTTCGTCTTCGACCGGCGCGGCGCGGTGGGCCACGGCCTCGCCCCCCTGTTCCCCGCAGACGGAGCGGCCCCGGCATGACCTGGATCCTCTACAGCGCCAGCGGCTGCCTCGGCTGCCTGCGGGCGCGGCGGGCCCTGGCGGCGGCGGGTCTGCGGCCGGGGATCGATCTGGAGATCCGGGAGGTTCGGCGGTCGGCCCCGCCCCCCGAGCTGCTGGATCTCTCCCCGCAGGCGGCCCTGCCCGTGCTGGCGGACGGCGGGGAATCCGCCGGGGAACGGGAGGAGCCCCTCCCCTCGCCGCTGGTGGGGAGCCTGGCGATCGCGCGGTGGGCCCGGGCGCGCCGCGATCCGGGGCAGGGGCTGGAGGGCTGGAGCCCGAGGGCCCTGGTCGAGGTGCTCGCCTCCCCCTGGGTGAGCCCCAGCGCCTGGCGATCCCCACGCTGGCTTTACCACCTGGCCCTGCGGCGGGACTGGCGCCAGGCCCGCCGCGACGGGGAATACCGCCGCTCCAGCCTCGGTCTATCCCTGGCGGAGGTGGGCTTCATTCACCTGAGCCAGGCCCACCAGGTGCCGGCCACCTTCGCCCGGTTCTATGCCGATCTCCCCGCCGGAGCGGTGCTGCTGCTGTCCATCGATCCGGTGGCGCTGGCGGCGGCGGGGCTGGTGGTGCGCCAGGAACCGGCGCCGGAGAGCGGCGAGCTGTTCCCCCATCTCTACGGAGCCTTGCCCCTGGGCGCGGTGCTGCTGGCGGAACCCATGGGATGACAGGCCTGCCGCTTCCCTCCCTGGAGCGCCTGGAGGAGGAGGCGTGCCGCCGGGGGCTGCTGTTGCGCCTGCGGGTGCGCAGGCCGGGGGGCCTGAGCTGGACCCTGCGGGTGGCGGTGGCGCGTCGGCAGCCGGGGGACGACGGGGCTGGAGCCCTGCTGCTGCTCGGGGAGATGAAGGCCTGGGCGCTACCGACAGCCGGCGGGCTGCGCCTCGACACGATGCGGGTGCAGGGCAGGGACACCACCGCGGTGGGGGCGCTGCTCTGGGCCGCCACCTTTGCCTGGGCCCTGGAGAACACCCCCTGCCAGCAGGCCTGGCTCCTGGCGATCCGGGATGGCGAAGCCCAGCACCGGCGCCTGGTGCGCTACTTCCGCGGCCTTGGCTTCAGCCCGCAGCGGGACCTGGGTGCGGCGGCGGCGGATCTGCCGGCCCGCCTGCTCTGGGGGGGCTCCGGGCTGCTGATGCGCACTGACTGTGTTGAGGGCCTGCGGCGCAGTGGGCGTCGGCTTGGCCTGGGCGAATCGGAACCGGCTTGAACGCTGCCCCACGGGGGCGGGAGCTCAGGCAGCAGCATGGCCAGCAACGAGCCGGCAAGCGATGGCAGCACAACCGCTTCGCTGAAATTATCAACCGTGACGGCGAACGAGACCGTGACTGAATTGGCCGCGCTGACGAGCGCGGGGATGGGGTTGAGGAGGGTGAGCGTCAGGACGGTGGCCAGCAGGCCAGCGGGGGAGAGATAACCATGAAGGCTTATCTTCTCTGCCAGCACCACGAGCAAGCAGGCAATCGCGGGCAACGCGAAGATGAGCCGGTAGTCGACGGATGTGGAGAGGAAGTAGCAGCCCAGCCAGAGGAAGCCGGAAAGGGCGGGGAAGATATGGAGAAATCTTCGGGTATAGGGACTGCCACTGAACTGGGTGATCCGGGCGAAGTGGATGTGAAGCCCCTGTCTGCGGCCCAACAGAAAGGCGAAGCCAACAAAAATAATTCCCCACTTATAGAGCAAAATGAAGTCAAAAATTCCGGTGGGGCTTGGCAGGCCAAGCTCCAGGCCAAATTGCGCGAAGCCGTGGCTGGAAAGTCCTGGAGCCTTGGCGGCCACCGCGTTTCGGGAGTGGCGCAGCCACGGCAGAACCGTGCGCAGGCCCAGCAGGCAGCCCCCCACAACAGCGGCGGAGGCAGGGTCGATGCGGCGACGCTCCAGGCCGTGGGCGGCACTCCAGGCGATCAGTCCAGCGAAGGGATAGGCCTTGATGGCCACCAGCAGCCAGGCCAGTGACGCCTGCACGGGCCAGAACCGCGCCCCGGGCCCCGCCAGGGCTGCGGCGAGGGTGGCGGTCAGCAGGAGCAGCACCATGTCGATGTTGCCCCGCTCCAACGCCAGCTGCATGGGGAAGCTCAGCAGCAGCAGGGCCGTGATCAGGTCGCGCTGGAGGGGGGACGCGATCACCCGGAACGCGAAGCTGGTGAGCAGCGCGACCGTGGCCAGGCCGAAGCTCACCCCCAGGAAGGCCGTATGACCCACCCGAACGGACAGCCAGCGGGCGACCTGGATGGATAGGGGGGGATAGCCCAGCAACCCGCCCGGCACGGCCTCCGCACAGCTTGCGGGGGGTTGACTGCCCCATCGGTACAGGTCGAAATCACATTCACTCACCGTGGTGACCCAGCGCAGATCGCTGAAGAGGGGCTGGGCTTTGATCCGGGCGATCAGCGGAAAGGCATGGGGTGCCCCATCCGCGGCGATGCCGTACAGAACCAGGGAGAGAACGGCATGGAGCAGGGCAAGCGCGAACAGGACCCGGGCGATGATTCGCGGCCGGAACCAGCGCCGCGGCAGGGAGAAAAACCCGCGGATCGCCACGCCAGGGATCGGTGGCTCCGGCAACCCCACGGGCTCAGGGATGCCCGGCGTGATAACTGCTGCGCACCAGCGGACCGCTGCGCACGTCCTGAAATCCCATCTGCCGGGCGATCGTCGCCAGCTGCTCGAATTCCTCCGGTGGCCAGTAGCGAGCCACGGGAATATGGGCCAGCGACGGGCGCAGGTACTGCCCCAAGGTGAGCCTCTGGCAGTCCACCGCCCGCAGATCGGCCATCGCGGCCACCACCTCCGCGAAGGTCTCCCCCAGGCCCAGCATGAGCCCGCTTTTGGTGGGAATCGAGGGGGCGAGTTCGCGCGCCGCCGCCAGCAGGCCGAGGGAGCGGCGGTAGGTGGCGCCCCGCCGCACCTCCCCCTGCAGCCGCTCCACGGTTTCCAGGTTGTGGTTGAAGCAGACCGGAGCGGACTCCAGTACGGTGTCCAGGCGACGGCGCTGGGCCGCGAGCGCCTCGGCCTCCTCCCGCTGCCCGCCCCAGAAGTCGGGCGTGAGCACCTCGATCGCCACCAGGGGCCGACGATGGCGGATCGCCGCCATCGTCGCGGTGAACAGGCAGGCACCGTGGTCGTCGAGGTCGTCGCGCGCCACGGCGGTCAGCACCACATAGCGCAACCCCAGCGTCGCCACCGCCTCAGCCACGCGCTCCGCCTCGCCGGGGTCGTGGGCGGCGGGCGCCTGGCCCTTCTCCACCTGGCAGAAGGCGCAGCTGCGTGTACAGATCGGTCCCCCGAGCAGAAACGTGGCGGTGCCGGCGGCGTAGCACTCGCCGCGGTTCGGGCAGCGCCCCTCCTCGCAGATGGTGTGCAGGCGCTGCCGCTTCACCACCCCCTGCACCGCCTCAAGGTCCGAGGCGGTGCCCAGGGGCGCCCGCAACCACTCCGGCAGGCGTTCCGCGGGGGGGATGGCGCTGTAGCGGGTGGAACGGCTGGTCATTCGACGGGACGGCGACCCTCCAGGGCCCGGGCCAGGGTGACTTCGTCGGCGTATTCCAGCTCACTTCCCACCGGTAGACCGTAGGCGATGCGGCTGACGGTGGTGAACGGCCTCAGCAGCCGGGCCAGATAGAGGCTGGTGGTGTCCCCTTCCACGCTGGGGGTGAGGGCCAGGATCACCTCACTGGCCTCTTCGCGACTCACCCGCTCCACCAGGGGCTGGATCTGCAGCAGCTCCGGTCCCACCCCGTCCATCGGCGAAATCAGACCGCCGAGCACGTGGTACAAACCGACAAATTCGTGGGTGCGCTCCAGGGCCAGCAGGTCGCGGGAGTCAGCCACCACGCAGATCACGCCGGTATTGCGCTCCTCGTTGCGGCAGATCTCGCAGATCGGCTCGGCGGAGAGGTGGAAGCAGCGACGGCATTGACCCACCTGACTGCGGGCCGCCAGCAGGGCGTCGGCGAAGGTGCGGATCTGCTCCTCGGGCTGGCGGAGCAGATGCAGGGCAAGCCGCTGGGCGGTGCGGGGCCCGATGCCCGGCAGCCGCTCGAACTGATCGATCAGGCGGGCAAGGGGCCGGGTGAAGCCGCTCAGGAATCGACTGCGAATGGCCTGAATGTAGGGGGGACAGCCCCCCGGGGAGAGGATCTCGTGCAGGCCGCCCCCGAGAATGGACGCCACCCCTTGCCGCCGCCCCCGCCATGGCCTTCGATCGCCCCCCGCTGACGCAGTGGTGCCGCCGGCTGCTGCGATCGACCCTGCCGCTCCTGCTCAGCCTGGCGCTGGTGGGCTGCAGCGCCACCGCCGCGGGCCTGCAGTCGTTCCAGAGTCCGGATGGGCGCTTCGCCTTCCTCTACCCCACCGGCTGGACGCGGGTGCAGGTGCAGGACGGGCCGCAACTGGTGTTCCACGATCTGATCAACAGCGACGAGACCCTCAGCCTGGTGATTTCGGAGGTGGATGCCGACAACAGCCTGGAGAATCTGGGCAGCGCCGTGGCGGTGGGCGAGCGGCTGCGGCGCACGGTGATCGCTCCGGAGGGCAGCGGCCGGGAGGCGGAGCTGGTGGAGGCCCGGGAGCGGGAGCAGAACAGCCGCACCTTCTACGACCTGGAATTCGCAGTTCACCTCAGCGACCGGGACCGGCATGAGCTGGCCACCGTCGTGGTCGACCGCGGTCGGCTCTACACCTTCGCCGCCAGCACCAACGCGGCGCGCTGGCCCCGGGTGAAGGAGCTGTTCGAGCGGGTGATCGGTTCCTTCTCCCTGCTGATCTGAATGGCGAGTGTGCCCAGCGGCGTCTCCGACAGCGTCGGCGTCATCGGGGGCGGCCTGGCGGGCGTGCTGCTGGCCCTGGCCCTGCGGGAGCATGGGGTGCCGGTGCGGTTGATCGACGCCGACGGGCCCAGCCCCAGCAACCGCAGCTACGGCGTCATCCCCGGTTGGCCCCTGGAGCCCTCACCCCTGGGGCGACGGGCCGCTGGTGCGGGTCGCCGCTGGCAGGAGCTCCAGCGGAAGCAGGGCGATCTGGGATGGGGGAGGCGGCGCCGCTGGCCCTGGCCCATCTCCCAGGTGGACTCGGCGCGCTGGGCTGTGCGCCGCGGGCCGGTGCTGGCGGCGGCGGGGGTGGAATGGCACAGCAGCCGCGTGCTGGCCCTGGAACCCCAGTCCGTCGGCTGGCGCCTGCCCCTCGACGATGGCGGAGCGGTGGTGGTGGGACAGGTGGTGCTGGCGGCCGGGGCGGGTTGCCGGACGCTCCACCCCGACCTTCCCGCTGTCCTGGGCGTCAGCTGGGCAGGCGTTCTGGAGCTGCCCCCACCCCCCAGCGGCGGCGCCTACCCCCTGCGTCTTCCCACCCGCTTCCAGCGGATCGCCCTGGAGGCGCGCTCGGCCGAGCTGAAGCGGCCGGAATGGGTGGTGGATGCCGGTCTCGTCCCGTGGGGCGGGGGGGGGCTGTTGGGTCAGCTCAGCTGGGTCGCCCCCGGGACGGCGGCGGGGGAGGCGCCGGATCCGGCGCTGGCGGAGGGCTGGCTGCGGCAGGCCCTCGCCGCCGCGGCGCCGGGCCCCCTGGCGGCCCTGGCCGGGGGAGCGGGCTCCTATCGCCAGCTGCCCGTCGCCTTCTGCCGCGATGGCCCACCCCTGGCAGGGCCGCTGGAGGTGCCAGGTCAGTGGCTGTTCAGCGGCTTCCGCGGCGCCTTCGCCCAGGTGCCGGTGTTGGCGCCCCTGCTGGCCGCCGCCATCGCCGGTGGGGCGCGGGATTCGGCGGAAGCCCGCTCGGAGCTCGGCCGGCTCGGGGTGCTGCCGGCCCTCAGGGGGTAGGCAACACGGCCGCCTCCGGCCAGTGCAGCAGCGGCCTGTACGGCGCGGCGGGATCCCGGGGCACCGGCAGCAGTTCCCGCAGCAGGCGCGCATAGGTGATGTTGACCGCGACGGTGGCGTTGAGGCGCCGGACGAGGCTGCGGATCAGCTCCTCCTGGGTGAGCGAGACATCCACCTCGCTCGAGAGCCCGCTCTGGTAGCGGAGGCGAACGTCGCGGAAGGCCTCCAGGGCGGCGGCGACCCCCCGACGGGCCGCGCTCAGGCGGGCCAGGCTGGCCTCGTGGCTGAGGAAGGCGGTCTCGAGGCGCAGCCGGATGGTGTCGCGCCGGGCCGCCGCCTCCTGTTCAGTGGCCTGGGCCCGCAGCGCCAGGGCCCGGGCCTGACCGGCGCTGCTGCCCCCGTCGAACAAAAGCCAGCGCAGGCTCAAGCCCAGCGACCAGTCCCCGCCGCTGCTGTTCTGCACGGGAATGAAGGTGGAGCCACAGCAGCCGCCACCGTCCAGGGAGAGGTTGAAATTGTTGGTGTTGCTGGCGTTGCCGCCACCGCTGGCAAACAGGGAGAGCTTCGGCAGCAGGGCGGCGGCGACGGTGTCCCGCTCCCGGGCCAGGGCCTCCCGGGTGGCCAGGATCGTTTCCAGCTCCGGGTTGCCCCGATAGGCGGCGAGCAAGCTGGTTTCGAGATCCAGGGGCCAGGGCGGGCTCGGCGTGATCGGATCGCGGGCCGCCGGCGTGACCGCCGCCGGCAGATTCAGGATCACCGCCAGCGCGCGCCGCGCGATCGCCCGCTCGGCCAGGGCCTGGATCAGGGCCTCCTGATCGGCGGCCTCGATGGCGCGGCGGCGCAGCACATCCAGGCGAGGCACCAATCCGGCCTGCTTGAGATCGAGGGCTTCCTGGAGGATCACCAGGTCGTTGCGGACCGCGGCGTCCTGGATGCGCACGTGCTGATCGGCCTGCTGCAGCTGGAAGTACGCCTCGCTCACCTGCAGCTGCAGCAGTCGCAGCTGGTTGGCGTAGGCGCCGCGGGTCGCGCCCAGCCGCGCCCGGGCCGCCTGAACCGTGGGGGTGCGGGCGAAGTCGAGCAGGGCGTAATCGAGCTGCAATCCGGCTGCCCCAGCGCTG
>JBIIND010000194.1:0-4285 GCA_044337665.1 Cyanobium sp. | reverse complement strand
CCCGGTTGAGGGCCTGGGCGCTGCCGTAATCCCGGCCGAATGGTTTCTCGATCACCACGCGGCTGCGCTCCGCCTCCGCCAGCAATCCGGCCGCCGCCAGGGCGCGGCAGCCGCTGCCGTAGAACTCCGGCGACACCGACAGGTAGAAGGTGCGGTTGCCACGGGTGGCGCGCAGCCTGTCGAGGGCGTCGAGGCGATGGCCGAGCTTCACCACGTCCTCGTTGCGCTGCAGGTCGACCGGCTCGTAGAACAGGCCCTGGCTGAACTGCTCCCAGGCATTGGGGTGCTCGGCCACTTCCGGGGCGAGGGAATCGGCCATCTTCTGGCGGAATTCCTCGTCGCTCCAGGGTCGGCGGGCGCAACCGAGAATCGAGAATTCGCTGGGCAGGCGCCTCTGGCGAAACAGCTCGAACAGGGCGGGCACCAGCTTGCGATGGGTCAGGTCGCCACTGGCCCCGAAGATCACCAGGCACTGGGGTGGAATCACCCGCTCCTGACGAAGCCCCACCCGCAGGGGGTTCGTGAGGATGGAGGTCATGGCGCCGAGGTCGCGGATAAACCTGGTTTAACGGAGGCGGCTGGCCTGCGCCGCCTCCGGCCCGCTCTGCGGGGGGGTTGTGTGGGTTTGCCGACCCCGACGAGGCTGATCAGTAGGTCTCGACGTGCCAGCGCTCGGCTTTCTTGAGCTTGGGTCGGAGCTCCGCCCAATCCAGGCCCTTGGCGGCGGCGGCGGCGGACATCGCTTCGTCGATTCCCGGCTCCATGCCGCGCAGGCCGCACATGTACACGTGGGTTTTGGGGTTCTCGATCAGGGAGAAGATCTCATCGGCGTGCTCGAGCACCCGATCCTGGATGTACATGCGGCCCCCCTTGGCGTTCTCCTGCTCCCGGCTGATGGCCGTGGTGTAGCGGAAGTTGTCCGGGTACTCGCTTTGGTAGCGACGGAAGTCGTCGTCGTAGAGGAGGTTGGGGGTCTTGGGGGCCCCCATGAACAGCCAGGCCAGCCCTCGGAACTGGTAGTCGGGATTCTTGGCCCGCTCCTCCGGCTCGAACATGCGGCGCAGGTAGGTGCGCATCGGCGCGATGCCGGTGCCGGTGGCCAACATGATCACCGTGGCGTCCTCATCGGGGGGAAGGAGCATCTCCTTGCCCACCGGACCGGTGATCTTCACCTGGGCGCCCGGCTTGATGTCGCAGAGGTAGGTGGAGCAGACCCCGTTGATCGTCTCGCCGTCCTTCTCGTATTGAAGCTGGCGCACGCAGAGGGACACGGTGTTGCCACCCAGGTCGTCGCCATGGCGGGTGCTGGCGATCGAATAGAGGCGAAGTTTGTGGGGCTTGCCATTGGCGTCCGATCCATCGGGAATGATGCCGATGCTCTGGCCTTCCACGTAGCGGAGTTGGGGGTCGCCAGCGCTGAGATCGAAGGTGATGTGGTTGACGCGGCCGATGGCGCCTTCGCCCACGAGGCTGTAGTTGTCGGTGACGGTGCCGAGGCAGGGATCCTTCGGCTTGTAGGTGTTGACGGGGACTTGAGCGTGGCTCACGGCAGCGGTTCTGGCGGCGGGTTCGGCGGCGGCCGGTGCGGGATCAGCGGCGGGTGCAGCGGCGGCGGCTGGGGCGGTTGCCTCGGCCGTGACCTCTGCGCCGGCGTCCTCGGCGCTCACCACCCTGATCCGACCACCGTTGAGGGCCACCGTCTGCATCAGGGACTGCAGTTGGGCAAAGGGAACGGTGAGACGGCGCTCGGCCCGGCGCTGGCGGCCGATGCCGAAGCCCTCGATCACCACGGTGAACATGCGGCCGTCGGACTGGATGGCACTGCCGGTGGATACGCGCATCTGGAGCGTCCCGCGAAAATCGCGCTGATCATAGGGAACCTTTCCCTCCGCCCCGCCCCGCCGCCTCGCCGCGCTTTTCCGCCATGGCGGCTAGGTTTGGCCAATCGCCACCGCGACCGCCACCCCGGCCCGGCTCCAGCTCCGCCCCGTCTTGGCCCAGCTCCTGGCTCCCTTCTCCACCCCCGCCGACGCCCCGTCCCTTGCGTCTCCCCTGAGCGCAGACGGTGCCTGCAGCCTCGACACCATTCACCAGGTGATGGAGCGCCTCCCCCAGGGGGCCCGCCGCCTGGCCGCCCAGCTCCGCCTCGATCTCCATCCCGACTGGCTCTGGTCGGTGCTCACGGATTACGAGAACCTGCAGAGCTTCATCCCCAACCTGGCGCTCTCCCGCCAGCTCTGGCGTCGCCAGAACCGGGTCTGCCTGGAACAGGTGGGAACCCAGCAGTTCTGCGGCCTGCGCTTCAGCGCCCGGGTCCAGCTCGAGCTCTGCGAGGAGCGGGAGCAGGGGCTGCTGCGCTTTCGCATGCTCGACGGGGATTTCCGCTGCTTCCAGGGCACCTGGTCGATCGGCTCGGATGAGGCCAGCAGCTGGCTTCTGTACGACCTCACGGTGCAGGGCAAGCCGGGCATGCCCATCGGGCTGATCGAGCAGCGCCTCAAGGATGATCTGGCCAGCAACCTTCGGGGCGTGCAACAGGAAGCCACCCGCCGGGCCCTCGCCGACGCCCGGTGAGGCTGGTTCCCGAACGCTGAGACGGCCCGGGAATGGCCGGTGAGCAAACCCTCACCGGCGCCAGGTTGTTACAGCTTGAAATATTGTGGGAGCCCAAATCAGGGGGTCCTGATGTCTTCCCAACGGGTATTCCTACAAAAAAATGAGGTCGAAGATTTCGACCCTTACGCATACCCCCAAGGGGATTCGAACCCCTGTCGCCTCCGTGAAAGGGAGGTGTCCTAGGCCTCTAGACGATGGGGGCGAGGCCGCAGCCCTGTGGCTGCCGAGTTGGAAGCTACGGGTCAGGGGGACCCTTCGTCAAGGAAGGATTGGCCCGATCCGTGGGCCGGCTCCGCCAGAGCGGGAAGGGAGCGGGGCGATGGGCGGGGCCGGTGGTGGTGGCTCCGGGGCGCTCTGGCCGCTCCACACGGGCACCGTGAAGTGGAAGCAGGCCCCCTCCCCCGGCTCTGACACCACCCAGATCCGCCCCCCGTGCACTTCCGCGATGCGACGGCAGACCGCTAGACCCACCCCGTAGCCCGAGGTGCTTCCCGAGGTCTGGGGGAGCCGCACCCGGTCCTGGAAGATCCGCTGCTGCTCGGCGGTGGGGATACCGGGACCGCTGTCGCAGATGCTCACCTGCAGCCACTGGCTGGTGCGGTGCAACAGCGTGAGGGTGACGCGACCGCCCTCCGGCGTGTACTTCAACGCGTTCTCCAGCAGGTTGAGCAGAACCTGGCGCATGCGTCGCTGGTCGGCGTACACCTCCGGCAGGTCGGCGGGGATATCCGTGATCAGCTCCAGATCCCGGCCCACCCAAAGCTTCTCCAGCTCCAGGATCGCCTCGGCCGCCACCTGGCCCAGATCCAGGCGCTGGGGATTGAACAGGGCCTCCCAGCGGGTGGTGCCCACCTCCAGCAGGTCGCTGGAGAGCTCCTCGATGTCCTTCAGGCGTCGCTCCAGGACGTCGCGGAAGCGCGGTTCGTCGATCTGGCCGAGGTTGTGGCTCTGCAGGGCGAGTTTGGCCGCCGTGAGGGGCGTGCGCAGCTCGTGGGCCACCATGCGCAGCAGCCGCTCCTGCACCCCCAGCCTCTCGATCAGCGTCTCGTTCTCCTGGCGCAGCACCAGCAGCTGATCCTCCAGTTGCACCTCGCGCCGGCTGCGGCTGCCGTCGATCTCCGACGGGCGCAGGCTGAGGCCCAGGGCGGTGACCACCCCCATCTGCTGCCAGCGGGGCAGCCAGTTGCGCAGCTGCATCGTCAGGCTGTTGCCGGCGAAGACCTGCTTGGGCGGGGGGGAAAGCTTGACCAGGGCGGGCGTGGCCACGAGCCGGTGCATCTCCAGCAGCTCGGGATGGCGGGCCGGATCGGCGGTTTCCAGGTGCACGTCAAAGCCGCAGTCCTCCTGGCGCAGGAAGCTGACCAAGGCGCGCAGATCGGGGCTGCCCAGGTGGCGGGACCCCGCCAGCAACAACAGATCCAGGCGCTGGCGCGACGAACCCTCCGCGGATCTCGGGACGGCCTTGCGGGACTTGCGGCTGGTCTGGGGCGGCTCCCCCGCTTCGGGCACCGGCAACGGCGCGACAACGCCCCTCACCTTATGGGTCCGAGCGAGGGGGCGCCATTCCCGCTAAGAAGGGGTTGGAGTTCCGGGATCCGCAGGCCCCGCCGCCATGAACGACCCCGCCACCCCCCATTGCCCCCCCACCCCCCACCCCCACGCGGGGCCG
>JBIIND010000398.1:0-4299 GCA_044337665.1 Cyanobium sp. | reverse complement strand
CGGTTCGGCGTTATCTGCGGCAGGGAGGATGGAAGCCCTATGGAAAACCCCGGCGCAGGCGGCGGCTGGATGGGCAGCTGGAGTGGCTGCGGGAGCAATTCGAGAAGCACCGAGGCAATGGGGAGTTGCTGCGGCAGGAGCTGCTGAAAGAGAAGGGAATCCGTGCTTCTCTAGGAAAAGACAGTGTCCGTCCTTGCTGCGCCATTCCTTTTGATCTTCATTCAGTGCACCAGTAGGGACAATAAGATGCCCATGTGGATGCTAGCCAAGCAGACGATTGTGGGTGTGGAGAACAGCGTGGGCACCCGTTCGCCCCTTGAGTTTCTGATCCCGGCGGGCAAAGCTGTTAATCGGTTCCCAGGCTAGTTTCATCAACAAATCATAACACGTTCTTTGTTTAGCCCAGAACAAAGGTCTCAGCTCAGCTGGCACTGTGAAGGTGACCATGAAAAAGGTAACAGGCAACAGTTTGCCCTGTTGCTTCTCAAGCCATTTTTGGCTTTCATGGTGCTGGCAGTGTGGGCAGCTGCGGTGTCCGCAAGAATGGGGAATATTTAAGGTTGTGCTCGCATTCCGGGCATTCAAACAGCATCAGAGCACTGCCCTGCCGGGCACCGCACCATGGCTCTCAAGGCCTTGCGATGGCTAGTCTGCAGTTCTGAGCCATGGAGGAGCTCGAGTTGCTCACGATGGTTATCAATCACTTAAGAGAGTGTATTCATGGCTTATCATCCCAACGCAGCTCAGAACTAACCAGCAAATTCTCGGTTCGATGGATATTTTATACTTTGAGGGCTTTATTGATGTGAGAATAACGGAAGCAGCAGAGATTTGCGCAGGTGGACGTAACGCCCTCTGAACGGGTGCAGATCCATTAATCAGGCTAAGGCAACACTGGCTGAATCAAGAAATATCAATTTTCCCAAGAATAAATCGTGCCAGGTCGCCAATTGTTGGTGAGATAAATTCAAAAAATTCACCACAGTCAATACCGAATGCATCAGAAAGCTCACCGTAAATTCCATACAATTCACCTTCATGGAGTTTCAAATCATATCTTAAACTAAGATTCTCGCTACTTCTCAGCAAATGCTCGGGAGACGATGAGAACGAACCTTGAGTTTGAAATCGAAATTCTTGATCGTAATCCTGGACAATTGAAAAGAACTTTGTAAGCACTTCGGATTTAGTAGTCATAAATTTATTATTAACACACAATTTTAATGCTTTTCAAGTGGTGTTGCAAGAATATGTCTCTATTTCGTGACATGACGAGCCGCAGCCGCAAATCGAAATCGCGAACGACTGGGGGAGCATTTCATATGTTGTAGCTTTTGCTAACCTCAGCCCAGCTTAAATAGAAAGTTTCACATTGAAATACAGAGCGCTAGACCTCTAGGCAATTCATTCTTAGGCTTTCTGGAGTTTCTGCTTGTCCGGTTAAACGAAAGATATCCCTCGTTAACATCAGATCAGAAGCTGCGAGATGCGATCAAAACCGAAATTGTACAATCAGCTTTGCTGAATTCATCTTACCGGAATGGGCAAGCTGATTTCGGTATTCTTCAGCCAGCCTAAACCCTGCCAGCTTGATGCCGGATTAACCCAATCTGTCTCGGCATGGGTTGAATCATAGGCCTTTCACCTTGAATCAGAGACATCGCATGTATGCAATAGTTATCCGCACATCGAGTCAGGCTTAGGATTAAGCTACGGGTGGTCTCAAACAATTGGAGGGGCTTTATCCATAAGGCGACAGTGAGGACATCATCAGAAAAAACGCTTAAATACTTTTCAGAATCCCAGATTGTGGCCAGCCAACAAATCACTTAGGCATTTCTTATTGCATTACGCATTTAGACACGAATTCAAAACTTTCCCCCGATCCTTCGAACGCTCGCCATCCCCTGGCCGCAGGGAGCGCTCGGAGAACGAACGTAGCCTTAGGGTGGCGGCTCAGGTGCATGGCGATGTTAGAGAGTGGCAGAAGTGTCAGGCGCTAAAAGTGGTAACAATCACGCAGTCTCTGACGCCATCACATCTCAGGAAACTCGCACGAAGAAGCCAGTTTCTTCGGCCGCTAGTCACGATTTTCTGTCATGTGGACAACCTGATAAACGTGCCTATCTTAAACAAGCTTGCCGACGAATAGGCTCGGCTGTCTTCTTCCTGGGGCAGCGTCCCAGAGGCTCCGGTTTGCGAAGGGGTGAAGATTGCCCGCCATCTAACATCTTTAGCCGTGGAATTAGCAGAGACTTTGTTGTTAGTACGGATGTGGGCAATCTCAAGCACATACCACAAGCGACATATCATTTCAGCCAATACCCCAAGAAATATGCAAGGTAGATAACTATATATCTATGGAAAAGTAAATCTCATGCTCTTGAATCCCATAGCCGCGGCCCTCAGTACCTTCAAATTCAGGTGTCCTGACAAAGCCAAGAGATTCATACAGTCGTATGGCAGCTTCCATAAAATCTAGTGTTTCAAGCCTAACCTTATTGTAGCCAATAATGCGCGCTTCCGAGAGTAGCCGCTCAACCAGAGTCCTTCCAAGCCCAACTCGACGATGGTGGGGTGACACGTACAGTCTCTTTAGCTCACATACGTTTCTTGAAACATACTTGATACCAGCCATTCCACCAACACTCTTGCCAATATAAGCCAAGAAAAACCTCCCCTGATGCCCACTATAGAGAGGCCAATCAGTCATTACCTCATCCACGAGTTGATTGATGCTATCAGCTGTAAGACTGATGCCATGCTTGCGCTTGAGCATCGAATCAATCCATGCTATATATTCATGATGAATTTCCCTGGTCTCAGCAATATGACCAAGTCTTTCTATGCATACCAGGTTTCTTTCGGGCATCTCGCAAAGCAGCGTCATAAGTTGGTTTCTTGGGGGTCGTTGAGCCCCTTGGTTGACGGTTCTGACCGAGCGGACAACTTTTCTTACAGTGGTGGCTCCAGCGATGGCTGGGAGGCGGAGGTTAGCCTGGCTCGCTTTCTATGCAGGTATTGCCATATAAGGCCCCACAGTGCCCTGGGAGGCAGAGCTCCCAAAGAGGCCTATATTAAAAACGCCCCTGCTCCTCTTGACAAAAGTTAACGACGCAAGAGGCCCTACCTGTCCAGTAAAAGCCAACCGCCTCAGGTATGACTCATGCGCTGGTGTACTTTTTCCCTTTCAGCGTTAGCCTATGGTGGCTTGTGGCTGCCGGACCTGCCCCTCGATGGATCGATGAAATCATGTGGCCTTTCCCCAAAGGCAAGGGGAACAATAACCATTACATCCTGACAAATGAGAGGCCATCGAGCGGATTCCGGCAACAAGAATCTAAGCAAAGATACAAGGGCTTCGTCAGTGCCTGAATCTTCAAAATCATCCTCTTGGATTGGAAGGATTGACCCACAGATTTGGATAGCAGTGCTTGGCATAATTGGCACATTTATCGCTTCACCACTTGCAGTTCAGATGTATACTCAGTTCCAGCTGCCTGCAATCTCGGACCAGCGAAGACAAACCCTTGAGGGAAGGTGGGAGGGCACTGGCACACAGATCCTATCTGAAGATGACAGAAGGAAACTTGAAACAGAAAGCCAATTGAAAATATTTCCAGCTCACCTTAGCCTTTCCGTCAATGGACGAACAATTAACGGCACTCTCGAAATCACAAGTCTACGGTATGCCAACAAAACAAAGAGCAAAACTGTCAACGAGAGCGACTCCCCTGATCCGACAGTCATAGAACATAAAGAGATATCGTATAATTTATCTGGGAATATGGTGGCGAATAATTATCTTCGCCTTGATTATGTCTCTCGCGATCCAGCCGTTATAGAGTTTGGATCTTTGCTGCTTCGTCTTCCTTCGACCGGTGGTAAACTCGAAGGAAAGTATATTTCCTTTGGCCCACTGACAGAGCGCCTAGTAAGTGGTGAGTATAAGTTTTCGCAATCACGATGAAAGTAGCTACGTGTGCATCCGTTACCTCTATCGCAGGGTTCTGCCAGAAAAGAACATAATTGTCAACCATGATGGCAAGGTCAGCTTCTGATACCAGGAAGTCGTAACTAGCTTTCCACCTCCTGACTAGAAGAGGCTCATGTCCAGAGCATGTATGCGCAGAATGTACCACTTGTTGCCTTGCAGCCTGTACCCCATCCCTCTAACGCTTGCCATCACCAGGCCGCAGGGAGTGAGTCTGCTCCAGGATACCTTTTGGCAGCGGCTCTGGTGAATGGCGATGTTGGGCCTAGGAGTTTGTCGCCCGTAGCGCCCAGGAGCAGTGCAAG
>JBIIND010000193.1:0-4300 GCA_044337665.1 Cyanobium sp. | reverse complement strand
AAAGCCCAGCCCTTCGCCGTGGCGGACACCGTACTCCCCTGGACCGAACTGGAGCGTTGCGCCGCGGACCATGTTCCCGACGTGCGCGACCCCACCGACGGTCCTGCCAGCGCCAGTTCCCGTCTGCGCCTGTTCGGTCGAGACCCCTCCACGGTGCGGGTGACCCTCTACCGCGACCACCACGCCTGGTGCCCCTACTGCCAAAAGGTGTGGCTCTGGCTGGAGGAGCGCCGGATTCCCTACCGGGTCCGCAAGGTGGCAATGGTCTGCTACGGGGAGAAGGAGGCCTGGTACCGCCAGAAGGTGCCCACGGGCTACCTGCCGGCCCTCGAACTCGACGGCCGTCTGATCACCGAGAGCGACCAGATCCTGCTGGAACTGGAACAGTGTTTCGGACCCCTCGGGGCGGGATTGCAGGAGCCGGAGGTGCGTGAGCTTCGGGGGCTGGAGCGGGAGCTCTTCCGGGCCTGGTGCGTCTGGCTCTGTCAGCGTCCCCGGAACGGGGGGGAGGAGCGGGGCTTGGCTACGGGCTTCGCCCGGCTGATGGTGCGCCTTGAGGAGGCTCTCGCACGGGTGGGTGGGCCCTTCCTGCTCGGTGAGTTCAGCAGCGCCGATCTGATGTTCGTTCCTTTCCTGGAGCGGATGAGCGCCAGCCTCGCTTATTACAAGGGTTACCTGCTGCGCCAGGAGCATCCGGCGATCGAACGCTGGTTCGCAGCCCTGGAGCGGCGCCCCGCCTACCTCGGCACCCAGAGCGATTTCCATACCCATGCCCATGATCTGCCGCCCCAGCTGGGGGGCTGCCACGCCAGCGGCACGGCCGCGCAGCTCCAACTCGCGTCGCGCATCGATGGGGGCCCCTGGCCGATCCTCGGGGAGGGGCAGCCGGATCCGGAAACCAGCGAGCCGGAACCGTCCGATTCGGCTTGGCTGGCCCTGGCCCGGACCGTGAAGCACCGGGGACCACTCCTGCGCCGCCATCCTGACGGTGCCGAAGCGTTTGACCTGCCTCTGCGGGCGGCCCTTACCCGCCTGGTCACGGGGCAGGACATCCCCCCCCCCTGCGGGCAGTGCCCCAGGCCTTCGCTATCTGCGCGATCGCATCAGCGTTCCCCGGGACATGTCCCTGCATGCCGCCCGCCGGCTGCGCACGGCCCTGGAGCGGACGGCCTGTCTTGATCCCGCTGATTCTTCAGCCCCCCCCGTTCCGATCCCTACCGACCACCGCTTCGACCAGGATCCGCGGGCGTTTCTCCAGAACAGCAGCTACGGCGTCCCATGACGCCTCTGTCCCGCCCCCCCGGTCCGGCGGCGCGTCGCCTGGGAATCAGCCTTGCCCTGGCGGCCCTGGTGCTCGCCGGGTGCCCCCCGCTGAACGGCCCCGCGGCCCGGGCCCTGGAGCTGCGGGGCTCGAGCTACTTCACCCGTCCGCCCTGGAAGGCGGACCTGCGCACCTACAACTCCAACGTCGGCGAAGGGGGCGTGGAGCACTACCTGACGATCGACCTCTCCCCGCAGGCGGGGGCTTCCCTGGCCCGGCTCTCCCTGCGGCAGATCCGGGGTGCGGATGGGGGTTTTCTCGCCCGGATGGACCGGGCCCGGGCCTTTGTGGGCCGGCCGCGGCGGGAGGGGACGCCCGTCCCGGTTCAGGTGCGCTTCGATGCCGATGGGGGCCTGCTGCTCCTCGATTTTCCGCAGCCCGTGCCCCCTGGCACCACCGTCACGGTGGCCCTGCGGGCCTGGAGAAACCCCTGGGTCTCGGACACCTACCTGTTTCAGGTGCTGGCCTGGCCGGCCGGGCCGGATCCCGTGGCCTCGCCGGTGGGGGTGGGTACCCTGCGCATCTACGACCCGGTTCCCTGGCCCTGAGGCCGGCTTGGTGCGCTGGGCCGCTCCGCCAGGATGGGGGGGCACACGTTCCCCACCAACAGCCATGGAAGCCCGCTGGAAAAACCGCCCGATCGCGAGCAGCGACGACATCGTCAAGGTGGAGGGCAATGCCTACTTCCCCCCGGAGTCGCTGGATCAGTCCTGCCTCCGGCCCTCCAGCCACCGCACGGTGTGCGGGTGGAAGGGGGAAGCCCACTACTACGACGTGGTGGTGGACGGCAACGTCAATGCCAATGCCGCCTGGTTTTACCCTGAGCCCAAGGAAGCGGCCCGGGAAATCAAGGGGAGGGTGGCCTTCTGGAAGGGGGTGGAGGTGCGCTGAGGCGAACTCCGCTCAGCTGCCCGGATGGCGCAGGGTGCGCCATCCCCCGCTCGCCGTGCTCACCTCCACCCCGATGCCCACGGGCCCCTGGGCAATGCCATGGTCGTGCCACCAGGACAGAGCCTCGCCCCAGGCGGCCTCCAGGGAGTCGTAGAGATCGTCGAGTACGGGATGGGGTGCCCCCTGCTCATCGACCAGTCGGTAGCTCCGGGCAGGAGCGGGTCCACCGATGCGGGGGAGGGGGGAGGAGGAAATCGTCACCACTGTCAACACAGCTTTCCTCCATCGTGGGGCATGTGCCAGCTTCTGACTGTCACTATCGCGACAGACCGACGTTGCCGTCAGTCATCCGGATTCGGGGTGGGAGGGGCCTGCAGCACCTCGGGTGGCCGGCGACGGCCGGTGCGCGCACTCACCCGCCGACTGCGCTCCTGGTAGCGGTGCACCACAGGCAGGCGCTCCGCGTCGTAGGCCGCCAGGGCATGGGCCACCGCCTCCCCGCTCTCCTCACCGGGGCTGGCCAGGTGGCGCGCCAGGGTCACGGCGTCCTCCAGACCGGCTGTCATCCCTCGGGCCTGGGAGGAGCTCATGGCGTGGGCGGCGTCGCCGATCAGGGCCACCCGGCCGCGGGCCAGCAGGGGCAGGGGATCGATGTCAAAGGACCAGTTGGCCACCACCCCCTCCAGCGGCGTGGCGGCGATCACCGCCGCCGCGTCGGCCGGGAGACGGGCCAGCGCTTCGGCGGGCACCGGCTCCTCAAGTCGCTGCCGCTGTAGCGCCCGGTCGGCGGGCAGTGGTTCCTCCTGGAAGAACCCCCAGTGGGTGACCAGGGTTCCCTCGGCATTGGCCCCCAGGTCGAAGAAATTGGCATAGATGCCGCGGCCGCGGGCGTACACAAAGAAGTCACCGCCGCTGCAGAAGCACTCGTCCCGCACAAGTCCGCGCCAGACCCGGTCGCCCAGGTAGTTGAGCCGCCGGCTGGGCAGCAACTGGCGCGCGACGCGCGAAAACAGGCCATCGGCCCCCACCAGCAGATCCCCCCGCCAGGAGGAGCCGTCGGCGAAGCAGGCCTCGACCCCGTCGTGGTCCTCCCGCCAGTGGAGCAGCTCCAGCCCCCCCCGGAAGGCGGTGGCGTCGAGCCCCCCCCAGAGGGCGTGCAGGATGGCGCGTCGATGGATCAGAAGCGCGGGCAGCTCCTCCGGCTCCCGCTCCACCGGGCTGGTCTCGATCGTGTCGCCGCGAAGGTTGCGGATCACGAAGCGCTGCACCGGTTGCCCGCCAGCGAGAAGGGCCTCAAGCAGGCCCGGCACGGCGGCGTTGGCGACCGCTTCCACGCCGCTGCTCACCAGGAGGATGCCGCACCCCTCGGTGCGCAGGGAAGGGGCCCGCTCGAACAGCTCGACCGCATGGCCCTGGCGCTGCAACAGCAGAGTCAGGAGCAGTCCGGAACTGCCGGCGCCGACCACCGCGACGCGCAGGGGGCGTCCGGGCCCGGAACTCATGCGGGGACGGCGGGTTCCACGATGCTGGCATGGAGCACATCCATCACCTCGTCCACCTTGGTGGTCTCCGCCGCCTCGAGCCGCAGGTGTTCCGCCAGGCTGGTGAGGATCTCGCGCTCCTGCTCCTGCAGGGGACCATCGGAGCGCATGATCTCCGCAGCCACCGCGTAGGCGGTGTGGCGCTGGCGCTCGTCGAGCACATCGGCGGCATCGACCATCAGGCCGCTGGCGCCCCGCTCCCGCAGGGAACGCAACAGCCTGTCCATCAGGGCGATCATCTCGGCGTCGCTGCGCTCGCGGAAGGGCGGGCGGTAGTCGAGGGCGTGGCGCAGGGCGCGGGTGCCGGCCATCGTCAGCACGCCGTCCCAGGAGACGGCGGCGAGGGCGACGGCTGCGAAGGCGGTCGCGGTGTCCATGGAGGCGTTGGCCTTGGCGTTGGGGGTCATGGCGGAATGGGTGACGGCGTGGGCGCTTGGCCTCATTGTGTCCCCGGTTCTGCGCCTTCGGGAGCGTGGCGCCACCGCTCCCACGGAGATCCTCGGATTCGGTAGTCGCGGCCACCGAACCGCGCAGATCGCCTGGCGGT
>JBIIND010000390.1:0-4307 GCA_044337665.1 Cyanobium sp. | reverse complement strand
GGTCCGGAACCCCCATCGCCGCCGGTGTCGATCAGCCGGTCGTCCACCCGCAGGGTGAGGCGCTGGGGCAGCAGATCGCCGGGCAGCTCGGGCTCCAGCCGCACCTCCAGCCACTGCGCCCCCTCCACGGCGCCGCAGAGCTGCAGCAGCAGGCGGAAGCGTTCACTGGCGGCGCGGCGGTCCGCACCGGTCTCGATCCGGCCCAGCGCCAGGGCGAGGGGGATCGCCACCGTGGCGAGGGCCGTGGGCAGAGCCGACGCCAGTGCGCCGGGGGCCGCGGGGGAGCGGAAGGCGCCGGCGCTGGCGGGCAGCAGCTCGGCGCCCAGGGCCAGCAGCGCGTCCCCCAGCAGCCCGTCCAGCCAATCGCGCAGGCGCTCCGCCACGGCGACCGGCTCGGGGGGGAGCAGGGCCTCCGGCGTCAGCAGGCGCCCCAGCAGCCAGAGGCGATCGAGCCCACCCTCGAAGGCGGCCAGCGGCAGGGGGCAGGGGGCCTGGGCCGCCGCCAGAGCCGGGCAGCGCTGGCGCAGCTCCGCGGCCGTGAGCACCCCGGGCAGCCGCACGGCGCCCCCCTCCCCATCCACCCAGGCCCCGAGCAGCAGATGGGGGGAGCGGGTGCCGGGTCGCCAGGGCTCCGGCGGCACCGCCAGGGACTCCGCCCAGAAGGGAGCGCAGACCAGCTGCACCCGGAACCCCTCCAGCTCGAAGGTGTCGCCGCTGCCCTCCCGCAGGCGCAGATCCAGCCCGAGCTCGGCCAGCTGCTGCCGCAGCGCCCGCAGCGCCAGGGAGGGATGCTCCCGCGGCAGGCCCGGCGACGCCGGCTCCTCGAGCAACAGGGTGTGGGGGGGGAGGGGCAGGGCCAGGGGATCGTCCGGGTCGTCGTCGAAGGGGTCAGGCGTGGGCGTCGTGGAGGAGGTCATGGGGAGGGGAAACGGGAACAGCGGGCGCCAGCAGGGGCTCCAGCCAGAGGGCCAGGCGCGGCCGATCGCCCTCGGCGGGGATGGCCAGCAGGTAATCGCGCAGGGCAGCGGCCTGGGTTTCGGTGGCCGCCAGGGAGCGCCCCACCGCCTCGAAACCCTCGCGGCCGGCGAGAAAGCCCAGGGCCGTGGCGGCCATGGCGGCCGCGTGGGCGGCGGCCTGCAGGCGGCGGGTCACCTTCGCCTGACAGCAACCGCAGGCCTCACCGATGCGCCGCTGGGGCTGACCCTGGGCGTAGTGGCGCCAGAGGCAGGCCCGCAGGGCGGCCTCCGGGCCATCCGCCGCCAGCATGGCGGGCAGCTGCCGGGCCAGGGCGCGGCGCAGGGCGAACTCCACCGCGGCGATGGGGCCGCAGGGCGGCTCCTGCGGCGGTGCGGCGGCCACGGCCTCCAGCTCCTGGGAGCCGGCGAGCGGCAGCTCCGCCAGCCGGTCGCGGCGCAGGGCGGCGGCCATGGACCGCAGGCGGGCGAGGCTCAGATCCGCGGCGACGGGCGGATCGAGCCCGGCGAGGAAGGCCGCTTCCGGCTCCCAGTCCGCGGCGACGGCGGAGCGATCGCCCCGGGCCTGCCGGTAGTGGTCGCGGTAATGCTGGTGGAGGCGATCCACCTGGGCGGGCGAGAGGGCCGCGCCGCCATGCCGCTGCCAGGCCCGCGCCATGCGGCCGGGGCTGGCGTGGGCCAGCAGTGACCAATCGCGCTGCAGCAGCAGGCCGTGCTCCCGCAGCAGGCGCACCAGGGGCGGATGGCTCTGCACCCGCACCCGGGTCCAGTGGCCGAGCCCCGCCAGTTCCGGCCGGTAGCTGCCGATCACCTCCAGGGAGAAGGGCCGATGGGCGTCGGACGGCTGCGGGCGGGGCCAGGGCAGCGGGTCCCCCGCGTCGTCGAGGACGGTGGCGGCCAGGTCGATCAGATCGAGCTGGTGGCTGCGGCCGAAGCGGCGCTGCAGGGCCAGGATCTTCTGCTCCGCCGCCTGGCTGACGCGGCAGCGCAGACAGAGCAGCACGCCCCGCTCGTCCGTGCGCCCTCGGGCCTCCAGCAGCTGGCGGTCGATCGCGGCGCTGGCGGCCGCCTCCAGCAGGCCCAGCCGCTCCAGGGTGGCGAGCGCCCTGGCGCTGGGCCGTGAGCCGATGGTGATCGCCCGGGCCAGACCGGGCGCCGCCACCAAAGTGCGCAGGTGCTGGTAGGGAGGGGAGTCCATTGCAGGGGAGGCGGGCCGGCGCCGGGGACAAGGGACCGGACACCCGCCGATGGATCCAGCCTGGCGCCGCTGATTCAGGGCAACGACTCAGCCGATGTGGACCAGGACGGAACCCGTCCCTACGGTGAGGATCCGAGCTAATGGGCCGATGTCCATCCTCAGTGCGATCACGGCCACGGAGGAGCGCTATCAGCAACGGCGCGAGGAGCGCCGCGAGAATCTGGCCCGAATCAAGAGCGGCCAGATCCTCAGCATCGCCGCCAACACACCCGCCCTGGTGCGCCGGCGCATGCAGCGGCTGCACGCCGACCCCGATTTCGTGCTCAGCCTGCGCGAGAAGGGACTGGCCTTCGATCCGGAGGGTCCGGGGCGCGCCCCGCGGCAGTTTCCCCGCTCCCTGGAGCGGGTGCTGGACAGCAACGACCTGATGGGGCTGCGCTTCTTCGAGCAGGGGTTGCGGGTGGCCCGCGCCGTGGGGAGGGTGCACGTCCGCGACGAGCGGGGCGCGCCGCTCGGCTACGGCACCGGCTTCCTGGTGTCGCCGCGGCTGCTGCTGACCAACCAGCACGTGCTCGCCAGCGCCGAGCAGGCCCGCCGCTGCCTGGTGGAGTTCAACTATCAGGAGAACGCCAGCGGCGAGATCCAGGCCAGCGAGGTGTTCGCCCTCGCCCCGGCGGAGCTGTTCCTCTGCGACGAGGAGCACGATTACGCCCTGGTGGCGGTGGCGCCCGATCCGGCCCTGGCCGCCTACGGCTGGCTGCCCCTGATGGAGGACCAGGGCAAGCTGCTGGTGGGGGAGACGGTGAACATCATCCAGCACCCCAACGGCGAACCGAAGCAGCTGGCGATCCGCAACAACCAGGTAGTGGACGAACTGGAGCTGTTCCTCCACTACCAGACCGACACCGACCCGGGCTCCTCCGGCTCACCGGTGTTCAACGACCAGTGGGAGGTGGTGGCGCTGCACCACTCGGGGGTGCCGAAGCGCAACAAGGCGGGGGAGGTGGTCACCAACGACGGGCGGGTGTGGCAGGAGTGGATGGGGGAGCAGCGCATCGCCTGGCTGGCCAATGAGGGGGTGCGGGTGAGCCGGCTGGTGCGCCACATCCGCGAGCAGGAGCTGCCCACCGAGGCGGAGCCGCTGCGCCAGGAGCTGCTGCGGACCATCCCAGCGCCGCCGGAAGCGCCAGCGTTGGTGGAGAGCGTGCCGGCCCCGATCCCGGCGGCCCCGATCCCCGCGGGCGGCTCCACTTGGACGATCCCCCTGCAGCTGAACCTGACCGTGACGGTGGGCACGCCGCTGAACGGCGCGGTCGCCGCCGCAGCCGAGGAACGGGAGCTGCTGGGCCTCTTCGGCCGGCGACCCAGCCCGCCGGCCACGCCCGCGGCGCCCCCAGCGCCCGCGGTGTTCCGCCTGGAATCGCTGGAGCGCCGCGCCTTCGACTGGCAGACGGCCCTGTCGTTGGCCTTGGCCAGCGAGCTGGCCTACAGCCCGGCGGCTGAGGTGGAGCGGCGGGCGCGGGCCTGGGGTTTCCAGGATTGCTCCTTCGTGGAGGCGGGGGCGGCCCAGGGCTTCCTGGCCAGCACCGCCAGCCTGGTGCTGGTGGCCTTCCGCGGCACCGAGAGCACGGCCGACTGGCTCAGCAACCTCAAGGTGCAGCCCCGCACGGTGCCGGGCCTGGGCAAGGTGCACGCTGGCTTCTGGGGGCAGTTCACCGCCCTGCAGCCGCAGCTGGAGAAGCTGTTGCAGCCGCGCCGCAACCTGCCGCTCCTGGTGAGCGGCCACAGCCTGGGGGGCGCGATCGCGGTGCTGGCGGCGGCCACCTGGGCGACCGACCGCCAGGTGCGGGCTCTGTACACCTACGGCCAGCCCGCCGTGGCCCTGGAGGGCGCGGCGACCGCCATCGGCACCGCCCTGGCGGGCCGCCACCACCGGCTGGTGAACGACGCCGACATCGTGCCGCGGGTGCCCCCGGGTTACCGCCACAGCGGCCACCTGCTGCACTTCGACGACAAAGGCCAGGTGAAGGACGTGAAGGACCCCGCCGGCGCACAGGAGGCGGCCCTGACCAGCCCCGGCGCAGCGGCGGCCGAGACGGCGATGCTCAACAAGGACGACTTCCTGGCCCTGCAGC
>JBIIND010000245.1:0-3520 GCA_044337665.1 Cyanobium sp. | reverse complement strand
CGGGCCAGGGCTGGCGGGGCCAGGGGCTGATCCTGGGGCAGCTGGCTGCGCCGCCACAGGGGCGCGACACCCCAGACCATGCCCTCGCCCTCCGCAGCCGGCAGGCAGAGGGGAACCACGGCACCGGGGGCTGCGGCGGGATCCGCTGCGGCGCAGCGGGGCGGATCCTCCGTTGTGGCCGGCGCCGCCACCTCCACCAGCAACCGCTCCACCACCAGCGGTTCAACCCCCACCCCGTAGCCGAAGCGCCGATGGTGCAGCGCCTCGAAACGCTCCCGCAGGTGCTCCACCCCATCGGCCGGGCCAGGCCCGTCCACCTCCAGCCCCCGCTCCCGCCCGGCGACGCGCACCTCCAGTCGCCAGCGCACCTCAGGCCGCTGGCTGTCCGTCAGATCCCCGGCGGCCTGGAGGTCGGCCGCCGCCGTCGCCGCCAGCTGTGCCGCGGCGGCCCGCAGCTCCGGCAGAAGCTGGGGCTCCAGCGGTCGGCGCAGGGATACCTCCCGCAGCAGCTCCTGGCGCGCCAGGCCGATGCCCCAGGCGGAGAGCACACCGGCGAGGGGAGGCAGCAGCACCCGCGAGATGCCGAGGCGGGTGGCCAGGGCGCAGGCATGCAGGCCGCCGGCGCCGCCGAAGCTCACCAGCAGGGCGCCGCGGATGTCGTGGCCGCGCTGGATCGAGACGCGCCGGATCGCCTCCGCCATGCGCTCCACCGCGATCGTGAGCGCCCCCTGCGCCAGGGTTTCCTGGGAGGGGGAGGGGGGGGCCAGGGAGGCGGCCAGCTCGGCGAAGCCCTGCACCACCACCTCCCGATCGGCCGGGCGATCGCCCGTGGGCCCGAACACCGCCGGCAGGGCCGCCACCGGCAGTCGGCCGAGCAGCAGGTGGGCATCGGTGAGGGTGAGCGGACCGCCGCAGCCGTAGCAGGCGGGGCCAGGGTCGGCGCCGGCGGAGCGGGGCCCCACGGTGAGGCGCCCATCCCGCAGCGCCAGCACCGAGCCGCCACCGGCCGCGACGGTGTGGATGGGCAGCATCGGCGCCTGCAGCCGCAGCCCGACGATCTCGGTCTCGACCTGGCGTTCGGCGTCCAGCTGCGGCCCGGCGCCCTCCAGGTGGAAGACATCGGTGGAGGTGCCGCCCATGTCGAAGCCGAGGAGGGGCAGGTGGGCCAGGCCCGCCAGGCGGGCGGCGGCGGCCGCGCCGACCATGCCGCCGGCGGGGCCGGAGAGGATCGTGTCCTTGGCGAGCAGCAGCTCGGGCGCGCGCAGGGCGCCGGAGGAGGTCATCACCCGCAGGCGGGTGGCCGGGCCCAGCTCGCCCTGCACCGCGGCGAGATAGCGGCGCAACACCGGACGGATGGCGGCCTCCACCAGGCAGGTGGTGCCGCGCGGCACCAGCCGCGGCTGGGCACTCACCTGGTGGGAGAGCACCGGTTCGGCGAAGCCCAGGGACGCGAGCCAGGCGCCCACCGCCCGCTCATGGGCGGGGTTGCGGACGCTGTGCAGGAGGGCGACGGCCACGCTGCCGACGCCCTCCGCCGCCGCCTGGCGCAGGCTTGCCGCGAGGGTGCCATCGAGCCGCAGCGGTTCCACCTCCTCCCCGGCGGCGTCGAGCCGGCCGTCGAGTTCCACCACCCGCAGCGCCGGCAGCGCCGGGGTGTCGATGCGCAGGGCGAAGATGTCGGGCCGCTGCTGATCCCCGATCCGCAGCAGGTCGGCGAAACCGCGGTTCAGGAGCAGCAGCACCGGTGCGGTGGCGCGCTCCAGCAGGGCGTTGGTGGCCACGGTGGTGCCAAGCCGCACCTCCTCGATCACACCGGGCGGAATCGGCGCGCCGGGGGGGAGCGCCAGGAGGTCGCGGATGGCGCGGACCGCCGGATCGCCGGGGCGGCCGGGCTGGCGGGAGAGCAGCTTGCGCACCGCCAGAGCACCCTCGGGCGAACGGGCCACCACGTCGGTGAAGGTGCCGCCCCGATCGATCCAGAAGCGCCAGGCGCCGGGACTCAACGGTAGTTCTCGAATTGCAGCGGCAGCTCCAGCTCCTCGCTCTTGAGCAGCTGCATGGCCTGCTGCAGATCATCCTTGCTCTTGCCGCTGATGCGCAGGCTTTCGCCCTGGATCGCCACCGTTACCTTCTTGACGCTGTCGCGCACCTTTTTGCTGAGTTTTTTCGCCAGCTCCTGGTTAAGGCCCCGCCGCAGTGTCACCACCTGCTTGACGCGATTCCCACCGACGGGCTCCGCAGGTTGAAAATCGAAGATCTTCAGGGAAAGGTTGCGTTTGGTGGCCTTCTGACGCAGCACATCAGCCACCGCCTCCAGGGTCATGTCGCTGGCGGTGGTGATCGTGAGGGCCGCCTCCTCCACTTCGATCTCGGTGCCGGAATCCTTGAGGTCGTAGCGCTGCCCCACCTCCCGCCGCACCTGGTCGACGGTGTTCACCAGCTCCTGCCGATCGAAATCGGAGACGACGTCGAAGGAATAGGTGTCAGCCATGGGGCAGCCTTGATTTCATCGCCGTTCTCAGCCGATCCTATGGCTTGCGTGGGCTGGCGGCTGGTCGGGCACGCCGCCGCCGGGGGCGTTCAGAGCCGGGGCGACCCTGGGGGTGGGTGCGGATCGTGCCGGACCCGGTGACGGTCAACGGTCGCCGCTACACCCCCACCTGTTCGAATGCGCCGGGCACCACACCCACCTACTCCGTCCATTGCCGGAAGGGCACCGCAACGGCGGCGGTGCCTGCTGGAACGATGCCACCTGCTCCAAGCCGAGGCTGGCGGGCGACAGGGCGTTCTTCTCCGGCCAGGATGACCAGGACAGGGTGGGCGTCTACAAGGCCGAGCTGCTGTCGGGTGATGGCCCCTCGAAGATGGGCGGCATCTTCGACCACCGCAATCCCCATGCACTCCGGCTCGAACACGGCCCAGTACAAATTCCCTGAAACGGGCAAGCCCTTCACGATCGAGCATCGGGCCAGGACAACATGCAGGTGATCCTGCTTTGGATGCGCACCCACGTGCCGCAGCCCGCCCGCCTGCTGGTGAGCGGCTCCAGCGCCGACGCCTATGGCGCCGCCACCCAGACCGCCTTCTACGCCCAGATCGGCACTGGGCAGGCCTGCAATGCCTGGACCAACAGGATGGGCAGCGAGCTGAGCCGCCGCCAGGCCTCGCCCAACTTCCGCTCCTGCCTGGCGGCGGGCGACACCCACAACATCCCGCGGGCGCCGCTGTTCTACGGCGAACAATCGAGCGGCATGCCCTTCGCCGTCTGGCTGGGGGCCCTGATGGAGAACGACCAGCCGCCGACGAATCAGCGCTGTCCCACGTGCGGCACACCGAAGCAGGGGTGTTCGCCCTAGGGCCCCCACAAGGGGCCCCGGCCGCCGCGCTCCCGAACGGGGCGGGGGAGATCGCCGGAACCGACCAGGCTGCCGTGCTGGAGCGGGAGCAGGTCCAGGCGGATGCCGCTGGCCCGTTCGCCCACCATCGGCTTTCCCCCCCCGGCCGGGGAGGGCGCCCCCCC
>JBIIND010000192.1:0-4326 GCA_044337665.1 Cyanobium sp. | reverse complement strand
CAGAGTGGGGGAGGGCAAGAGCGTCAAATGGCCCGTCGGCCTGGGGGGCAAGGGCAATGAGGGCGTCGCCGGCATCCTCAGCAACACCCCCGGCTCGATCGGGTATGTCAACCAGGCCTTCGTCAAGGGCAAGCTGAGGGCCGCGGCCCTGCAGAACCGCTCCGGCTCCTTCGTGAAGCCCGATCTGCGCGGGGGGCAGGCGGCCCTCGCCAACATCAGGCTCAACGCCATGCTCGCCGGTGAGGATCCCAACCCCTCCGGCTCCGGCAGCTACCCGATCTCCACCCTCACCTGGATCCTGGCCTACCAGAGGGGCAACGGAGCCAAGGCGCCCACCATCCAGAAGGCCCTGGAATACCTGCTCGGTCCCGGCCAGTCCCGCGCCGACGACCTGGGCTACGTGCCCCTGCAGGGATCGCTGGTGATGCAGTCCCGCCGCGCGGTCGATCGGATCGGCAAGTGAGGTCCTCCGCCGGCGGCCCCGGTGCCGCCGGCCCCTCCATTGCCCCCCCTTACCCTGGGCGGCGGGTCCTCCGGTGAATCCTGGCGGCCGGCGACCCTCCGTCCGCATGTCCCCCGTCTGCCCATCCCGATCCCGACCGCGCCCGATCGCGGTCGCATCGGTCGTCCTGCTCGCCCTGCTGGCCGGCGGCTGCGCCGGATCCGGGGGCGGCGGAAGGGGAGGGGCCGACGGCAGGCTGGTCACCATCAGCGGCGCTGGCGCCACCTTCCCCGCCGCGGCTTACCAGGGCTGGGCGTCGGAATACGCCCGCACCACAGGCAACCAGGTGAATTACCAGTCGGTGGGCTCCGGGGCGGGCGTGCGCCAGTTCCTGGCCGGCACCGTCGACTTCGGCGCCACCGATGAGGCCCTCAGCGCCGGGGAGTTCGGCGGCGGCATGGCGGGGAAGCGGGGAGCGGTGCAGATCCCGATGCTCGGCGGCACGGTCACCCCCGCCTACAACAACGCCGACTGCCCCTCCCTGAAGCTCAGCCAGAGCCAGCTCGCCGATGTCTTCCTGGGCAAGCTGCGCGACTGGAAAGACCTGGGCTGTCCCTCCCGACCGATCACCGTGGTGCACCGCTCCGACGGCTCCGGCACCACCAAGGCCTTCACCAGCTCCCTGAGCTGCTTCTCCCCCGAGTGGAAACGGCGCCTGGGCAGCGGCAAGAGCGTGCCCTGGCCGGTGGGGGTGGGCGCCAAGGGCAACGAGGGGGTCGCCGGCACGATCGCCAACACCCCTGGCGCCATCGGCTACGTGAACCAGGCCTTCGTGCGGGCACCGATCCGCGCCGCGGCCCTGCAGAACAAGGCCGGTCGCTTTGTGCTCGCCGACGCCAGGAGCGGCGCGGCGGGCCTCAACGGCGTGCTGCTCGACGCGCGGCTGGGTGGCTCTGACTGCAATCCCCCCGGGGCGGAGAGCTTCCCGATCGTGGCTTTCACCTGGATCCTGGCCTACGAGTCCGGTCAGGGGGCGGCCAAGGCCGAGGCGGTGCGGGGCTTCCTCAACTGGGGGCTCGGCGATGGGCCCCAGAAGCAGGCCAGCTCCCTGGGCTACGTACCCCTGCAGGGGCAGGTGCTCGCCAGGGCCCGCGCCGCGGTTGCCCGCATCCGCGAATGAGCCACCCGGCCCGCGCCTTAGCCAGCCCTTAACCACCCCGTTACCACCCCTTTGCCGGCCCAACGGGTCGCCCTCCATACAGTCGGGCCGTCCCCAGCCCGACCCCGCCATGGTGTCCACGCCCACCCGTGCACCCGGCAGCCCTGAAGGATTCCGCGAGGTGCTGGAGGCCAGCTACCGCAAGCGCAACCTGGTTCACCTGGCCGCCGGCAGCTCCGTGCCCCTGCTGCGCGATCACCTCTGGTTCGTGGTGCGGGGCATGGTCAAGCTTGGCGCCCTGACGATCCATGGCGATGAGCTGATGCTTGGGCTGGCCGGCCCCAACGAGCCCTTCGGCGATCCGCTGGTGGGGGTTGAGGCCCACCAGGCCACCACCCTCTGCGCCAGTGATCTGCTCTGCTTCAGCCTGGCGGAGATCCGCCGCGAACCCGACCTGGCGGTGGCCCTGCTGGAGGCGATCAGCCAGCGCCACCGCCAGAGCCAGGCCCTGCTGGCCCTGCTCGGCCTGCGGCGGGTGGAGGAGCGGGTGCGCGGTTTCCTGGAGTTGCTGGCGAGCGAATACGGGCTGCCCTGCGAGCAGGGGCTGCGCCTGGACCTGCGCCTCACCCACCAGGACCTGGCCGGGGCGCTGGCCACCACCCGGGTCACGGTCACCCGGGTGCT
Organism: Cyanobium sp.; assembly: GCA_044337665.1. Classification (GTDB taxonomy): domain Bacteria; phylum Cyanobacteriota; class Cyanobacteriia; order PCC-6307; family Cyanobiaceae; genus Cyanobium. The sequence goes on along the minus strand of JBIIND010000192.1, from coordinate 2,041 downwards.
CGGCCAGCTGCGGGAAGAGGGTTGGCTTTCCCTCGACGAGCGCCGCCGGCTGGTGATCGCCCCCCTGCCCCGCCGATGATCGAGCCCTTCTGGCCCGCCCAGGCGAGGGACCAGAATGGGCCCATGCCCCCCTCCCTGCTGGTCGTCGAGGACGATGACACGATCCGTGAAACCCTCTACGACGCCCTGACCCAGGAGGGCTTCCAGGTCACGGCCTGCGGCAATGGTCGCGACGCCCTGCGCAGCCTGCAGTGCGCCGCGGAAGCGGAGGGGGGAGAGCCCTTCTCCCTGGTGGTGCTCGACCTGATGCTCCCCGGCCTGGGGGGGCTCGATGTCTGCCGCCAGCTGCGCCAGGGCGGAGATCGAACGCCGATCCTGGTGGTCAGCGCCCGCGACAGCGAGACCGACCGGGTGCTGGGGCTGGAGGTGGGCGCCGACGACTACCTGGTCAAGCCCTTCGGCATGCGCGAGCTGGTGGCGCGCTGCCGCGCCCTGCTGCGCCGCAGCCAGCCCGCCGAGCCCTCGGCGGAGCGGGTGCTGGAGCACGCCAACCTGCGCCTCTACCCCGACGAGTGCCGCGTCTGCCGCGATGGGATGGAGGTCAACCTCTCCCCGAAGGAATACCGCCTGCTGGAGCTGTTCATGCAGCATCCGCGCCGGGTCTGGAGCCGCGACAAGCTGCTGGAGCATGTCTGGGGTCACGATTACTTCGGCGACAGCAAGACCGTGGACGTGCACATCCGCTGGCTGCGGGAGAAGCTCGAGGCCAACCCGTCCGCCCCCGAGCACCTGCAGACGGTGCGAGGCTTCGGCTACCGCTTCGGCTGAATGGCCGCGCTGCTCGCGGCGCTGGCGGGCCTGGTGGCCGGTTGGTTGCTGGCCCGACGCTTCTCCCGCCCCGCCCGCCGCCGCCAGGGTCCCGGCCGGGCCCAGCTGCTCCGCTGGCTGGACGCGGCCCCCAGCGGCTGGCTGGTGGTGGATGCCGCGGACACCGTGCAGCTGACCAACGCCCGCGCCGAGCGGATGCTGCAGAGCCCGGGGGCCGCCCTGATGCGCCAGCCACCCCTGGAGCGGATCTGCGCCGAGCCCCAGCTGCGGGAGCTGATCCAGGTGGCCCGTCGCCGCGGACGGCCCCAGCGGCTGGAGTGGGAGCTGGGGGAGCACGACCTGGAGCTCTTCGCCCATCCCGGCGAGGACGGCTGGGTGGCGGTGATGCTGCAGAACCGCCGCTCCCTGGAGGCCCAGCTGGACCAGCAGGCCCGCTGGGTGAGCGACGTGGCCCATGAGCTCAAAACCCCGATCACCGCCCTGCTCCTGGTGGGTGACAGCCTCGCGGCCCATGTGAACAGCCGCAACGCCGTGCTGGTGGAGCGGCTGCAGCGGGAGCTGACGCGCCTGCAGGCGCTGGTGAGCGACCTGCTGGAGCTCTCCCGCCTGGAGAACTCCCTCCCCGGCCAGGGGATGCGACCGCAGCCGGTGCCGCTGGCGGAGCTGGTGGATCAGGTGTGGCAGGGGATTCGCCCCCTGGCCGAGCAGCGGGGCGTGCTCCTCGCCCTGGAGGAAATCCCGGAGGCGTCGGTGACGGTATGGGCCGATGTCTCGCGGCTGCACCGCGCCCTTCTCAACCTGTTCGACAATGCCGTGCGCTTCTCTCCGGAGGGGGGCACGGTGGAGGTGCAGCTGCGCTCCGGCCCCAGCTGGTGCCTGCTCAGCGTGCGCGACCAGGGCCCCGGCCTGGGGGAGGACGACCTGGAGCACCTCTTCGAGCGCTTCTACCGGGGGGATCCCTCCCGCTCGCGCAGTCCCCGCGGCGGCAGCGGTCTTGGCCTGGCGATCGTGCAGCAGATCGCCCATGCCCATGGGGGCCGCGTGCAGGCCTCGAACCATCCCCAGGGCGGCGCCCTGCTGGAACTGCTCCTGCCCATCGGCGAAGCGCAGGGGGGGGACTGGGGTCAGGCCGGCAGCCGCAGCAGCCAGAGCTGATCCCCTTCGATCCAGAGCAGCAGCAGCTGATCGTCGAGGCGCAACAGCCGGCCGGATT
>JBIIND010000190.1:0-4331 GCA_044337665.1 Cyanobium sp. | reverse complement strand
CGATGTCTGCCATCTCAATCTCCACAAGACCTTCTGCATCCCCCACGGCGGCGGTGGTCCCGGCGTCGGCCCGATCGGTGTGGCCGCCCACCTGGTGCCCTTCCTGCCCGGCCACCCGCTGGCGCCGGTGGGCGGGGGCGCGGCCCATGGGGAGGGTCTGGCGATCGGCCCGGTGTCGGCGGCCCCCTGGGGCAGCGCCGGCATCCTGCCGATCAGCTGGATGTACATCCGCATGATGGGAGGTGAAGGTCTTCGCCGCGCCAGCCAGGTGGCCCTGCTCTCCGCCAACCTGATCGCCGAACGGCTCGATCCCCACTTCCCGGTGCTCTACCGGGGGGCCGGCGGTCGGGTGGCCCACGAGTGCATCCTTGATCTTCGGCCGCTCAAGCGCACCGCTGGGCTTGAGGTCGATGACCTGGCCAAGCGGTTGATGGATTACGGCTTCCATGCCCCCACCGTCAGCTGGCCGGTGGCCGGCACGGTGATGGTGGAGCCCACCGAGAGCGAGTCGCTCGCCGAGCTCGATCGTTTCTGCGACGCGATGATCGCGATCCGGGCCGAGGCCGCGGCGATTGAGGATGGCAGCGCCGATCCGCTGGCCAACCCCCTCAAGGGGGCCCCCCACACCCTGGCGGTGGTGACGGCCGATGTATGGGATCGGCCCTACAGCCGGGAGCAGGCCGCGTTCCCGGCAGGGCCGGCCCAACGCCAGAGCAAGTTCTGGCCCGCGGTGGCGCGCATCGACAACGCCTACGGCGACCGAAACCTGATCTGCACCTGCCCCTCGGTGGAGGAAATGGCTGTGCCGGTGGCCGAAGTGGCCGCCTGAGGGCTTGCGGGCTTTCATTCTGGCCCTAGCTGGCGCATCATAGCCCCGAACGCCGATTCGATCGGCGTTTTCCCGGCCATTCCTTCATCACTCTTATTCGGCAACCATGGGCGGCAACGGCAGCATCACAGGTCCGGGCGGCGATATTCAGTCCGGCACCCAACGCGTCGAAGGAACCAACGTGGTGCGGGTGCCCTTCGGTGTCCGTCGTTCACGCCGTAGCCGCCCCCAGCGGCCCGATCACTGGGCCACCCTGGTGATCCCTTTCCAGGCGAGCGGTGGCGGCGGCCCCACCCCACCCTGGGCGGCCTGAGCCTGGCCCTTCCCCTCAGGCGGCCTGGGCCAGGCGCCAGTCGATCAGCGCCTGCACATCGCTCAGGGAACTGGCGGGTGCCCGGAAGGGCAGCACGCGCATGGGGCTCCTTTCTGGTCGGATCAGCCAGGTGAGGTTGTTCTGGGGGATCAGCACAAAACCTCGGTAACGCACGGACCGTCCCAGTAGGCCCCGGATTTCCGCCTCGGCCAAGGGGCTGATCGCCCTGGGGAGGGGATCGGGGCTTGGGGTGAGCTGGGTCATGCCCTTCGCAATGACTCAGGGTTTTTTTACCAATGGTTCAGGTGCTGGTGGTGTGGGCTCGGTTACGGAGTGCTTGCCTTCAAGATTTCTGCGGATTCAGTAGGCGCTGCCGATGCGCCGCTGGTGCACCGCCGGGGTGCCCGTTGCATCCAGCAGGCCGCCGTGATCCACCTGGGCGTAGATCAGCCAGTGATCCCCGCACTCCATCCGCTGGATCACCGTGGCCTCCAGCCAGGCCAGGGCTTCCGGCAGCACGGGTTGTCCGCCGGGGCTCTGCTCCATGGCCAGGCCTTCGAAGCGGTCGGCGCCGGGGGCGAAGGGTTTAAGGAAGCGTTTCATCAGCTCCTTCTCCCGCCCCGCCGCCAGCAGGTTGAGGGCGAAGTGGTCGCCGACGTGGAGCAGCCCCTCCAGGGCCCGGTCACGGGCCACCGCCACGGTGAAGCCGGGCGGGTTGAAGCTGGCCTGGCTGACCCAGCTGGCCACCATCGCGCCGGCGGCGGCGTTTTCCCCCTCGCCGCGGCGCACCGTGACGATGGCCAGGGGGCCGACAACCCGGCCGAGGGCCTGGAGGGCCGGGTTGCTGCGACTTTCGCCCAGCCCTCCGCCGGGGCGCCGCAGGTTGCGTCGCCGCTCGTCGGTGAGCAGGCGTCGGCCCAGGCCCACACCCGTCTCCTCCAACGTGCGCAGGGCGGCCGGATCGGGACTGAAGCGCACCCGGATGGGCTCGAAGGCGAAGGCGAAGCCGCCGTCCCGCAGCTTGGTCTCCAACAGGTCGATCGCCTCACCACTCCAGCCGAAGCTGCCGAACACCCCCACGGGCTTGCGCCGGTCCCCCTCCGCCAGCACGGTGCCCAGGGCCGAGACGATCGGCGTGGGGGCATGGCCGCCAAGGGTGGGGGAACCGATCAGCAGGGCATCGCAGCCGCGGATCGTGTGCAGCAGTTGCTCCGGGTCGGCGAATTCGCAGTTGAGGCTCTCCACCCGCACGCCGCTGCGCGCCACCCCCCGGGCCAGGGCGTCGGCGATGGCGGCGGTGTTGCCGTAGGCACTGGCGTACAGGAGGGCCACTGACAGGCTGGCTTGCCCCTGCATCTCCCCCCAGCGGCGGTAGTCCGCCAGCAGGCTGCGCCAGCTGTCGCTGACCGCCGGACCATGGAAGGGGGCGATCGTGCGGATCGGCAGGTCGTCGAGCCGGTCGAGCAGCGCGTCCACCTGGCGGGCCATCGGTGCCATCAGGCAGTCGTAGAACCAGCGGCGGTCCTCCTCGGTGCTGCTGCGGTTCGCCTCGGCGAAGGGCTCGACGCAGAGGTGGGCGGAGAAGAACTTGCTGCTCATCAGCAGGCCGGTGCTCTCCTCGAACGCCATCAGAGCCCCGGGCCAGCGGGGGGTGGGGGCGGGAATCAGCCGCAGCCTCAGGTCGCCCACCAGGGGGCGGGTCACCTCTTGCTTGACCACATCGATCGGGGGCAGGGGCGGCAGGGCCGGCGGTTCCGGGGCACCGGGGGCAGCCGGCCGTCGCTGCTCCCACAGCTCCCGCACCAGCTTGGCGCCGGTGTTGGAGGCCACCAGTGCCAGGGCGGGCCAGCGCTCCACCATCGCCCGCAGCAGCTCCACCCGGTTGGGGTTCACCACCCCCACCACCACCTTGAGGGGCGCCTCGGCTGGCACCCGCTCCGCCAGGGCGGCGAAGAAGGGCTCGGCGTAGGTCATGCCGGGGGGATGGATCAACACCGGGGGCACCGGGCGGCCATCGGCGGCCTGGCCCGCCTCGAACAGGAAGCTGTTGGCGCAGGTGCCGCGCTCCAGGCCGTATTCCACCTCGAAACGCAGCCGCTTCGGGCTGAGGCCGCGCAGGCAGATCAGTCCGCTGTCGATCGGCAGGGGGATGACGCGCCGGGTGAGGTCGCCGCCGCCTTCGGGGGAGCCGGCGGTGTCGGCCGCGGCGGCGGGGCTGGTGGGGGTGGCGGTCATCTCAGTAATGGTTCCCCACCTTGCGGTGATGGACGGCGGTGGCGGCGGTGGTGTCGGCCACGTTGCCCTGCTCCACCTCGGCGTAGATGATCCAGTGGTCGGGACCCTCCATCCGCTGGGCGACACGGCAACCCAGGAAGGCCAGGGCATCGCCGAGCACCGGACCGCCGGCGGCGGCCCCCTCCAGCACGTTCACGCCGGCGAAGCGGTCGGCCCCAGGCGGGAAGCGGCGCAGGAAGTGGCGCAGCAGCTGCTGGTGGTTGTCCTCCCGCAGGATGTTGAGCACGAAGCGGTCGCCCACCTGCATCAGCGATTCGATCGCCCGGTCCTTGGCCACGGCCACGGTGATGCCCGGCGGCTCGAAGCTGGCCTGGCTCACCCAGCTGGCCACCATGGCGCCGCTGCGGGCGCTTTCCCCTTCCCCCTGCCGGGCTGTCACCACGTAGAGGCCACCGGAGAGGCGGCCGAGGGCCTTGTCCAGGTCGCCGTCGAGGGCCTTCATCGCCGCGATCGTCTTCTCGCGGGTGAGCAGTTGGCCCAGGTCGGTGCCGGCCTCCTCGCAGCGCTGGTAGTCGGCGGCGCCGGGCACCTGGCGGATGCGCAGGGGGGTGAAGGCCTCCTGGGGGTTGAGGGAGCGCAGGGTGCCGGCGACCGAATCGATCGGTTCGTCGTTGCCGCCGAAGGCGTCGTAGCAGGCCAGCCACTGCTTGGGCTTGAGGGCCGCCAATAATGTGCCGATCGAGGCCTGCAGCTCGGGATCGGGTTCCGCCGGCCAGGTGGGCACCACCACCGCGGCGGCCTCACCGATCAGGGCGCTGAGCTCCTGGGCATCGGTGGCCCGCAGGTCGACGAGCTGCACCTGGGCCTCGGCCTTGGCGACGCCGCGGGCGATGGCCTGGCTGAGGCGGTCGCAGAAGCCGTACTGGCTCACGTAGCAGACGGCGGCGTAGGCCT
>JBIIND010000188.1:0-4355 GCA_044337665.1 Cyanobium sp. | reverse complement strand
GGCCTGGCTGCCCAGCTCATCCTCAATGCGCAGCAGCTGGTTGTATTTGGCGACGCGGTCGCTGCGGCTGAGGGAGCCGGTCTTGATCTGGCCGGCGCGGGTGGCCACCGCCAGGTCGGCGATGGTGACGTCTTCGGTTTCGCCGCTGCGGTGGCTGATCACGCTGGTGTAGCCGGCCCGGCCCGCCAGGTCGATCGCCTGGAGGGTCTCGGTGAGGGAGCCGATCTGGTTCACCTTGATCAGGATCGAGTTGGCCACCCCCCGGTCGATGCCCTGCTGCAGCCGGGTCACATTGGTGACGAACAGGTCGTCGCCCACCAGCTGCACGGTGCGCCCCAGCTTCTCGGTCAGCACCGACCAGCCCTCCCAGTCGTCCTCGGCGACCCCGTCCTCGATCGAGACGATCGGATAGCGGGCCACCAGCTTGGCCAGCTCCTCCACCATTTCGGCGCTGGTGTAGCTGCCGCCGCCGAAGGCGTAGCGGCCGTCCTTGTAGAACTCCGTGCTGGCCACGTCGAGGGCCAGGGAGATCTGATCCCCCGGCCGGTAGCCCGCCTTCTCGATCGCCTGCACGAGGATGTCACCCGCCTCGTCGTTGCCCAGGTCGGGGGCGAAGCCCCCTTCGTCGCCCACGGCGGTGCCCATGCCCCGGTCCTTGAGCAGACCCTTGAGGGTGTGGAACACCTCGGCGCCCATCTGCAGGGCTTCACGGAAGCTGCCGGCGCCGTGGGGCACGATCATGAATTCCTGGAAGTCGAGGCTGTTGGAGGCGTGGGCGCCGCCGTTGATCACGTTCATCAGCGGCACCGGCAGCAGGTTGGCCATCGGACCGCCCAGGTAGCGGTAGAGGGGAAGGTTGAGGGCCTTGGCGGCGGCGTGGGCGGTCGCCAGGCTGACCGCCAGGATCGCGTTGGCGCCCAGGGCCGATTTGTTGTCGCTGCCGTCGAGTTCACGCATGGCGGCGTCCACCGCCGCCTGGTCGAGGGCGCTCAGGCCGCAGAGGGCCGGGGCGATGCGCTCCTCCACGTTCTCCACCGCCTGGCGCACCCCCTTGCCGAAGTAGGGCTTACCTCCGTCCCGCAGTTCGTGGGCTTCATGGGCGCCGGTGCTGGCGCCGCTGGGCACGATCGCGCGGCCGAAGGCACCGCCCTCCAGATACACCTCGGCCTCCACCGTCGGGGTGCCGCGGGAATCGAGCACCTCCCGGGCCACGATCGAATCGATCACCAGGTCGAGGGAGTCGTACACGGAAGCGGTGCGGCAATGGTGGGATCCTATGGGCCGTCCCCGCCCGCTCTTTTGTGCCCGTGCCTACCGGCACGCTCCCCCCTGGCCAGAATGGGGGGCAACGGATGGCCGCCATGCGTCTTCTGCACACCATGCTTCGGGTCGGCGATCTGGACCGTTCGATCGCCTTCTACACCGACGTGCTCGGCATGCGCCTGCTGCGGCGTCGCGAGAATCCCGGCGGGCGGTACACCCTCGCCTTCGTCGGCTATGGGGAGGAGCGCGACTCGGCGGTGCTTGAGCTCACCTGGAACTGGGACACCGACCGCTATGAGCTGGGCAGCGCCTATGGCCACATCGCCATCGGCTGCGACGACATTTTCACCACTTGCGAGGCGATTCGCGGGCGGGGCGGCCGGATCGTGCGCGAGCCCGGCCCGGTGAAGGGGGGCACCACGGTGATCGCCTTCGTGGAGGATCCCGATGGCTACCGCATCGAACTGATCCAGCTCGCCGGCGCGGCCGCCCCGGTCTCGGCCGCTCCGGTCCCGGCCGCCTGACATGGCCCTCGACAACCCTTCCCGTCCCCCCGCCAGCCTGACCAGCGACCCCGACCGCTTCAGCGACGAGGCCTGGGAGCTGCTGCTGGCCAGCCAGGATCAGGCCCGCCGCTGGCGCCACGGGACGATGGACGTGGAGCACCTGCTGCTCACCCTGCTGCAGGAGCCCCGCTTCGCCGCCTGGGTGGAGCCGCTGCCCCTCGACTCCGGTCGCCTGCTCGACCGGCTGGAGTCGTTCTGCGCCGACCAGCCCTCCGCTCCGGCGGGCACCCTGTTCATCGGAGATGCCCTGGAGGATCTGCTGGAGGCGGCGGACCGCCGCCGCGGGGCCTGGGGCTCGCGCCTGCTCGACATCCCCCATCTGCTGCTGGCCCTGATCGATGAGCCGCGGATCGGCGCCGCCCTGCTGGCCGGGGAGGGACTGAGCGAAGACCTGCTGGTGCGCCAGATGCGACCCGGCAGCCGCCGCCCCGCCCCCCCGGCCGCGGTGGCCCCCCCGCCGGCGTCCCCCCCGCGACCGGCCCCGCCGCGGGTCGCGTCCCCCGCCGCCGACACCTGGATCGACGCTCCCCCTGCCGCGCCGCCCGCCCCGGCCCCGGCCGTCCCCGCGGCCGAAGCCCCCGGGGAGATGCGGCTGGAGCCGGTGGAGGCCGGCACGCCCCTGGAGCGCTTTGGCCGCGACCTCACCGCCGCCGCCCGGGCCGGCGAACTCGACCCGGTGATCGGCCGCGACACCGAGATCCGCCGCCTGATCCAGGTGCTCTCCCGCCGCGGCAAGAACAATCCGGTGCTGATCGGCGAACCCGGCGTGGGCAAGACGGCGATCGCCGAGCTGCTCGCCCAGCGCATCGCCGTCGGCGAGGTTCCGGAAGCATTGCGCGGGCTGCGCCTGGTGGCCCTCGACCTCGGCGCCCTGATCGCGGGTGCCAAGTTCCGCGGTCAGTTCGAGGAGCGCCTGCGCAGTGTTCTGCAGGAGGTGCGCGACAGCGACGCCGCCGGCGAGGGGGTGGTGCTGTTCCTCGACGAGCTGCACACCGTGGTGAGCGGCGAACGGGCCAGCAGCGACGCCGCCAGCATCCTCAAGCCGGCCCTGGCGCGGGGCGAACTCCGCTGCATCGGCGCCACCACGCCGGAAGACTTCCGCCGCAGCATCGAGAAGGATCCCGCCCTGGAGCGCCGCTTCCAGCAGGTGACGATCCGCGAGCCCGACCGCGACACCTGTGTGCAGATCCTGCGGGGCCTGAGGGAGCGCTATGAGCTTCACCACGGCGTCACGATCGCCGACGGGGCCCTGGTGGCCGCCGCCCGCCTGGCCGACCGCTACATCACCGACCGCTGCCTGCCCGATTCGGCGATCGACCTGGTGGATGAGGCCGCCGCCCAGCTGCGCATGGAGGTCACCTCCAAGCCCCAGGTGGTGGAGGCGGCGGAGGCGGAGCTGCGGAGCGTGGAGCTCGCCCTGCTTTCGGCGGAGGCGGCCCCCCTGCCCCAGCGCCTGGAGCTGCAGGAGCGGCGGCGCCGCGCCCATGAACAGCTGGAGGCGCTGCAGCGGCGCTGGGGGGAGGAGCGGGAGCGGTTGATGGAGCTGCGCGACCTGCTGCAGCGGGATGAAGACCTCCGCCACGCCATCGCCGAGGCGGAGCGGGATGGCGATCTGGAGGAGGCGGCCCGGCTCCAGTACGACCAGCTGCACCACCTGCAGCAACGGCGCCAGGCCCTGGAGGCGGAGCTGCAGGACGACCCGCTGCTGCGGGAGCAGGTGGAGGAGGGGGACATCGCCGACGTGGTGGCCCGCTGGACCGGCATCCCCGTGCAGCGTCTCCTGGCCGGTGAACGCCAGAAGCTGCTGGATTTGGAGCGGCGGCTCGGGGAGCGGGTGATCGGCCAGCCGGAGGCGGTGGCCGCCGTGGCGGCCGCGATCCGGCGGGCCCGGGCGGGCATGCAGGCCCCCACCCGGCCCGTGGGCTCCTTCCTGTTCCTCGGCCCCACCGGCGTCGGCAAGACCGAACTGGCCAAGGCCCTGGCGGCCTCCCTGTTCGATGAGGAGGAGGCGCTGGTGCGGCTCGACATGAGCGAGTACATGGAGCGCAACGCCGTCGCCCGCCTCGTGGGGGCACCGCCGGGGTACGTGGGCTATGAGGAGGGCGGTCAGCTCACCGAGGCGGTGCGGCGCCGCCCCTACGCCGTGCTGCTGCTCGACGAGGTGGAGAAGGCCCACCCGGAGGTGTTCAACCTGCTGCTCCAGGTGCTCGACGACGGCCGGCTCACCGACTCCCAGGGCCGCACGGTGGACTTCCGCCACACGGTGGTGATCATGACCAGCAACCTCGCCAGCCGCGCCATCCTCGAGAGCGCCCGCCGGGGCCCCCCGGCCGAGGGCGAGTCCGAGCGGGAGCTGGAGGAGGCGGTGGATCAGGCCCTGGCCCGCCAGTTCCGGCCCGAGTTCCTCAACCGAATCGACGAGGTGATCCGCTTCCGCCCCCTCGACCCGGCCGACCTGCAACGGATCGTGCGCCTGCAGCTGGCCGAGCTGGCCGCCCTGCTGCGGGAGCAGCAGCTGGAGCTCCA